>JALWRU010000472.1 GCA_026994095.1 Nitrospira sp.
CCAACGCCGGTAACAACGCTACTGCCAACGCAGGCAATGCCGCCAACGCCAGTAATAACGGCAGCACCGGTACCGGCAATGCAGGGACTACCGCTGCCAACGCCGGTATCAACAGCAAAGCGGCGCTCAACCTGTTTGCGCCGCCCACCTCCACCCCCGCCTCTATCCGGGTCATGTCCATGAGCGACAACCCGGCGGAGGCCACCGAGTTGGCAGTGATCACCCTCTCCGACGCGGGCTCCAGCATCTCCGGCATGTACCTGTCGCCAGCCGCCTCTGCCACCGATACCGCCGTGCTGGCCACAGTCGGTGACGGTCGTCCCGAGCCGATCGACTGGCTGGTCGGACGTCGTCCGTGGGTATGGCAGAACGGCAAAACCGTGGTCACCCTGTTTGACGTAACCCAGCCGGACGCGGCCCAGCAGACCTACGAAGTGGTGATGGAGGGCCATCAGGTGGCCAGCCGCATGGTCAATGACGTGCTCTATCTGGTCACCCGCTACAGCCCCTATGTGCCGAAGTTGATCGGCTGGCCCCAGGACGAGGCCACCGCTGACAGTAACCGGGCGCTGATTGAGAACACCCCGCTGGCCGACCTGCTGCCCAGTATGACCATCAACGGCGGCGATCCGGTGCCCATGTTGTCGACAGCCAACTGCTTTTTGCCGGTGGGTGACGACGACGCCAACGCCTTGGGATACCCCACCCTGATGACGATTACCGCCATCCCGGTCAACAACCCGGCAGCCACCAAAACCACCTGCGTGGGGGGTGACAGCACCGGTGCCTACGCCTCCACCAACGCGCTCTACCTGACCGGCGGCTATCAGGACACCACCATCCACAAACTGGCCCTGACCAACGGCACCACCGTCTATCGCGGCTCCACACTGGTACCGGGCTGGCTGGGCTGGCGCAACCCGAGCTACCGTCTGGGCGAGCAGGACGGCAACTTGCGACTGGTCACCACCCAGCGCAACTTTGGCACCCCCAACGGTGGCTTTCGCCACACCCTCACGGTACTCCGGGAGTCCCCCAACGACCCGTCCCAGTTGGAGACCATCGCCATCCTGCCCAACAAGGAGCAACCGGCCCCCATCGGTAAACCGGGTGAAGACCTGTTTGCCGTGCGTTTTACCGCCACACGGGCCTATGCGGTTACCTTCCGGCGGGTGGACCCGCTCTACGTCATCGACCTGACCGATCCAGCCGCGCCCGCCATCGCCGGGGAATTACAGGTGCCCGGATTCTCGGACTATCTGCTGCCCATTGGTGACGATCTGTTGCTGGGGGTCGGCCACGACGCCTCCATCGACCCGGACCGGCCCTCCCTGCCTCGCGGGGTGCAGGTATCGCTGTTTGACGTGATGAACGCCAACGATCCACTGCTGATCGACAGCACCGTGATCGGCCTGCGCGGCAGCCACACCCCGGTCAGCGGCAATCCCCACGCCCTGGCCCACCTGACCGACCCGGCCACCGGTATCACCCGCATCACCGTGCCGGTATCGGTCCACGACCGCAGCGCTGGCGACCCGGCCAACCAGTTCGGGGTCTACCCCTGGACCCACACCGGCCTCTATCTGTTTGAGGTGCAGGACGGCACCGCCCCCAGCCTGACCAACGTGGGAACGGTAGTGGCGGAGCAGGTCTCCAACACCACCTCCTGGCCGCTGCACGGGGTCTATGAAGACCGGGCGGTGATTCAGGGCAACGCGGTTCACTATGCCCACCATCGGCAGGTCTGGTCCGCCCCCTGGGCCGCACCGGATCAGGTGGTCGGGCCGCAGTAAGAACGACGCAAGCGGGCTGTCGGCCCCTCGACAAAAGTAATAACATGCGTTATAACTTTGTAAGAGGTACCTGATCATGATTCGTCTTAAAATCCGCAAGGTGGGAAATTCGCTGGGACTGGTGCTGCCCAAGGAGGCAGCCAACCGCATGAGCGTCACCGACGGCGATCCGGTCTTTTTGACTGAAGCGCCAGATGGTAGTTACACCCTCACCCCCTACGATCCGGAATTCGATCAACAGATGGAGATCGCTGAAGAGGGCATGCGCCAATACCGCAACACCCTCCGCACCCTGTCCAAATGAGCACCGTCATCTGGGTGCCCCAGCCGGTGGTGCTGGCCATCCACGGACATCTGTTGGCCGAGCATGGCGGTGCCCAAGGGGTACGCGATGTGGGGCTGCTGGAGTCTGCGCTGGCGCGCCCTGAACAACTGAACGCCTACGGCACCCCAGATCTGTTTGATCTGGCCGCTTCCTATACCATCGGGCTGGTTAAAAATCACCCGTTTGTGGATGGCAACAAACGCACCGGTTTCATGGTGGGGTATGTATTTTTGGGGCGCAACGGCCACCGTTTGATGGCCGATGAGGCAGCGACCACCCAGACCGTGCTGGCAGTAGCCGCCGGAGAGATTGACGAGAACTCCTATGCCAACTGGTTGCGGCGGCATTGCTGATCCCTGCACTTCACCCGCTCCCCCCTCCACACCGACAAGACCCGTAACGGTTCGCCTGTTGCGACCGTCTCTTGATGGGGTAGAACGATCGTGGGTTCTATTGTTCGATATCTG
Organism: Nitrospira sp.; assembly: GCA_026994095.1. Classification (GTDB taxonomy): domain Bacteria; phylum Nitrospirota; class JACRHL01; order JACRHL01; family JACRHL01; genus JALWRU01. The sequence goes on from JALWRU010000472.1 coordinate 2,586, forward strand.
CTGACCGGAAACAGGGCGGTGATGCTGGGGCTGACGCTGGGCGGCTGGCTGACCATGCAGGTGGCCAGTTGTGACCGCCAGCCGACCAGCCTTCAGGATGAACCGCCTCAGGCGGCAATCCCCGCTTTACCCCTGGATCAAGGGGCCCTGAACCCGGACAATCTGCGCGCCCTGCAAAAGCTGCTGACCGACCCGGACTACAACTCCCCCTGACAGCCCCTGTCGAGACGGTTGCTCAGGTCCCTGCCTGACCGTCCAGCCAGGCCTTCTCCAACGCCCGCACCTCCCCCAGACAGCACCGCCCGGAAGGGTTTTTATGCAGACAGTCGCAGGCGCTGGTCCCCATCCATCCGGCGATGCGCTCACTGGCGCGGGTGACCCCGGCAGACTGCTCCTCGATGGTGGTGCGGGTCATGTCAAAGCAGTAACAGACCGGGATCGGCGGGGTCTGGTGTTTGCACCCCACCCGCACCGTGAGCGCGTCTTCGCCGATGCTGGCCTGCCCCGGCATAAAATAGACCACTGCACAGCCGACGGTACGGCAAAAAAAGTACCCCTCAAGGGTCGGTGGCTGGTGCTCAGGATGTACCAGAGCCGACAGGGTCTCGGCGGCGACGGTTCGCCCGGTGTGGCCACAATCGGGGCACGGCTGCGGGGCAGTAGGTCGCTCCGTGGCACAACAGTCGTGATCGGAGGCGCTCACGACCGGCCCCTCCTCAATACCGCCACCAGGGTCACGATCACAAACAATACCAATGCGGGCAGCAGTACATAGTCCAGCCAGCCCAGCCAGGCGGACAGCCCCACCGCACCCAACAGCACCACCAGCAGCGGGGTAAAGCAGCACAACGCCGCGATGGTGGTACCGGCAAGGCCGATGCCCAACAGCCGTTGATTGTTCACAGCACGCCTCCTACTTCATCAGACGGGAGGGGTACCCGGCGTGGGCGGTTGCGGTGGTCAGCGCAGCCACATCGGTGCGGGTGTCATCGAACACCACCACCGCCCGCCGCCGGAACAGCGACACCTTGACCCGCTTGACCCCCGCCACCCGGCGCAGTGCCGTCCGCACCGTAAACGGGCAGGTAAAGCAGGTCATGCGCTCGACCCGCAAACGGACCGTCTGGTCGGCCGCCCACGCCGTCTGTAGCGGCAGGCATACCGCCCCCGTCAGCACGCCCACCAGCATAAATCGGACACTTCGTTTCATTGCGAACCCGCCATAAACATGGGCACCAGATCCGGCACCAGCAGTACGGCCAGCAACAGCAGGGTCGCCCCCCACAAGGCCGCTTTAACCAGATGGCTGGAGATCGGCACCGTGCAATTGCCATCCGCCTCGCAGCCCTCCGCAGCGGGTCGGTAGACCTGCCAGAATCCGGCCAGTAGCAGCCCCCCGGTCGCCACCATAAAATAGGGTTGGTACGGCCCCAGCCCAGTAATGGCGCTCATCCACGCGCCTCCCAGCCCCAGACTGACCAGCACAAACGGCAACAGGCAGCAGGAAGAGGCCGCCAACGCGCCCAGCACACTGCCGGTGGCCAGCCAACCAGCGGAAGTCCGGCCCTTGCGGGTGTCAGCAGAAACGGGCGACGATTGACGGGTCATTGAACTCCTCACGGTTGATCTTCAGAACAGCGCAGGGATAGTATGGACCCTATACTAACTATAGACTCAAGCGGCAGGGTGTAAATGACATCAACCGGTGTGTGCTCCATGACCATTGGTACGCTGTCCCGTCGTACCGGCTGCAAGGTGGTGACGATACGGTACTACGAGCGCATCGGCATGCTGCCCGCGCCGCCCCGTAGTGAAGGGGGGTACCGCCTCTATGATGACGACCATCTGAAGCGGCTACAGTTCATCCGCCGCTGCCGGGCGCTGGGGTTTACGCTGGCGCAGGTACGGGGCCTGCTGGAACTGGTAGATACGGGTGCCTATACCTGCGGCGAGGTCCAGGCGATCACACTGGCGCATCTACAGGAGGTGCGCGCCAAAATTGCCGATCTGCAACAGCTTGAACAGGTGCTGGAGGGGATGGCCTCCCAGTGTGACGGTGGCACCCTGCCCGACTGCCCGATTGTGGAGGTGTTGTCGAGCGAGCGTTAATCGATCACCGGGTTAGCGCCGGTTGTGGGCGTTGACGATCACCAGTGCGGCCACCGCTCCCCAGATGGCGTTGAAGAACACCACCAGCAGCGGGGTCATGGCCCCCAACTCCAGCCCCAGCCACCCTTTACCCGCCTTGAACGGGAACACCACCAGCAGTTGTATCAGGGTCGGACCGGCGCTTAACAATAACCCTTTCATCAGCGGGCGGCGGGTGGCGATGGGCAGTAAAAACAGCACCCCCCAGATGCCACCCCAGACGATACGCGGGTAGAGCCAGCCCGCCGACAGGGTGGGCGATATGGCCACCCCCAGCGCGCCGTTTACACCCAGCCCGCACAGCCACACGGCCAGGCTGTTGGCCAACGCCCCGGCGGCCCCGGCAGCAAAGACGATGGCCAGCCGACCCAACAGGTTTTCACGCGGATCGGTCATCGACTGGCCATCGTCTTGGTCACGGGTTTACCCCCCCAATGAAGTACGCAGCGGTTACGGCAGCAGCGGATAGGTGACGACGATATCGTCCCCGGTCAGCGCCTCCATGAAGGCCACCAGATCGGCCATCTCACCATCATTCAATTTCAATGGTGACAGCTCACCCTTGCGATCGCCACCCCGGTTGTAGAACTTGACCACGTCCAGCAAGGTGGCCTCCTGACCATTGTGCAGATAAGGCGCGGTCAGCGCGACAGAGCGCAGGGTCGGGGTTTTGAACTTGGCCTGGTCGCGTTTTTTGCCGGTCACCGCGATACGGCCCTTGTCATCGTCAGCTACCCCAAGGTTGTGGAAGCGATCATCGGTGAAGTTGGGTCCGAAGTGGCAGCTCAAGCAGCGGGCCTTGCCCTTATAGAGCGCCCAACCCCGCTGGGCCGATTCACTCATGGCGGTGGTATCACCCGCATTAAAACGGTCAAAGTCGGAATCGGCAGAGACGATCTGGCGCTCGTAGGTGGCAATCGCCTTGGCGATGTTGTCCCAGGTCAGCCCCTCGCCGGGGAAAACCCGCTCAAAAGAGCGCACATAGTCGGGGATCGCAGCCAACTCTTCCATCAGTTCGGCTTTGTCCTGATGCATCTCCCCTTCGGACAGGATCGGCCCCTTGGCCTGCTCCTCCAGCGACGGCGCACGGCCATCCCAGAACTGGGTCTTGTTGTAGGCCGAATTAATGACCGTGGGCACGTTACGGCCCAGTTGTCCCATGTTGTGGCCCTTGCCCAGCGGCAGGCCATCGCCCCAGCCCAGAGACGGGTTGTGACAGGTGGCACAACTCATGATGTTGGAGCCGGACAGGCGCGGGTCAAAAAACAGCTTTTTACCCAGCTCTGATTTGGCCGCGGAGTAGGGGTTGTCCGCCGGATAGGTGACCGGTGGCAGGTCGAACCCGCCCGCCAACGCAGTGGTCGACATGACCGCCCCCAACAAACTCGCCAGTAGTATCTTTTTCATCACACCCTCCATCTGTGCCGCCCGAACCGTAAATATTGTCATCGACTTGCCTCTAGCCTAACGCCGGGACATAATCATGTAAAATTGATTATTTTAACTTTATTAATCGGTTTTATCGATTGACCACCCTACCCACCCTTCGCCAACTACAGTATCTGGTCGCGCTGGTGGAACTGTGCCACTTTGGCCGTGCCGCCGCCCGCTGCTGCGTCACCCAGTCCACCTTGAGCGCAGGGATCCGCGAACTGGAAACCCTGCTGGCAGCGGTGCTGGTGGAGCGCACCAAACGTAAGGTCATCCCCACGTCACTGGGGCGGGCACTGGCAGAACAGGCGCAGACCATTTTAGGCGGCGCAGAAGCACTGGTAGAGGCCGCGCGCCAACAAGACAACCCACTGGAGGGCAGCCTGCGGCTGGGCGTTATCCCCACGGTGGCACCGTTTTTATTACCGGAGGTGCTACCCGCCATCCGCAAGCGCTATCCGGCGCTGGAGCTACTGCTGGTTGAAGACCAGAGCGCCCGCCTGGTGGAGCGGTTACAACAGGGTGAACTGGATTCGGCAGTACTGGCCTTCCCCTATCCGGTCGCACCGCTGGAGCAGGCCCTGTTCTGGGATGAAAATTTTTGGGTGGCGTTCCCCAAAGGCCACCCGTTGGAGCAGCAGAAGGCCGTCGCCACCACCGACCTGCCGGGGGACGAATTGCTCATGCTGGAGGAGGGCCACTGCCTGCGTGACCACGCCCTGTCGGCCTGCAAGATGGCCCGATTGACCCAGCCAGGGGCCTTTCAGGGCACCAGTTTGCACACCCTGATCCAGATGGTGGCGGGCGGTCAGGGGGTGACGTTTCTACCGGCGCTGGCACTGGGGTCCGAGCTGATCCAGCGCAGCGGTATCGAAACCCGCCCGCTACAGGAGCGCGGCCCTCACCGCCAACTGGGGCTGGTGTGGCGCGCTGCCTACCACCGCAAGGACGGGCTGCGTACACTGGCGGACGCCTTTCATCAGATTCTCTCCAACCGCTCCAGCCGAACACCACCAGACGCCGATTGAGGGAGCGGCGGTTGACGGGAGCTGACAGCTCACCCACTATCCCTAGTCCGGGGGCTGACCAGATCCTCTGCCCCCGAGTTCAGGAGCCCCTATGTGGTTAGAGAAGTTTGCCGACCTTGCCGCCGTGCAAGACCCCCTGTGGCAACAGGCTGCCGCCGGGTTACAGCCCACCACGGTGCCGTCTGGTGCCACCCTGTTTGAGTGCGGTGACGCCTGCCAGAACTATCTGTTTGTGCTGGCAGGTTCGGTCAAGATCGTGAGCCTCAACCCGGATGGGCGCGAGGTGGTGTTGTACCGGGTGGGCGCGGGCCAGACCTGCATCCTGACCACCTCCTGCCTGCTGGGAGAGACCGACTACCCGGCCCAGGGTATCACCGAGCAGGAGACCACCGCCATGGTCATGCCACGGCCGGTTTTCAAACGCCTGCTGGAGGGGTCAGACGGTTTTCGGCGGTTTGTATTTGGCCAGATCAGCGACCGCATGGCGCGGCTGATGGGGCTGGTGCAGGAGTTGGCTTTTGAGCGCGCCCACGTGCGGCTGGCCCGCACCCTGCTGGCAACCCGGGGCGACGATCAGGTGGTACACGCCACCCATGCGGAACTGGCGGTCGAACTGGGTACTGTGCGTGAGGTGGTCAGCCGTCTGCTCAAGGAGTTTGAGCATAACGGCTGGGTAGCATTGTTTCGCGGCGGGGTGCGTATCACCGACCCGGAAGCCTTGAAAAACCACCTGTAAGGCACAAAAAAAGGGTCGCCCACAATCGGTGGGCGACCCTTTTGGAACCGTCAGATAAGACCGGCTCAGGCGGCCTGTTTCACCTTGGTTTCAATGGTGTTGAGCAGGGTCACGATCTCTTCACTGATCGGGCCGACCTTCTCAAACTCGCGGGTGGCCTTGTCCATGTCACCAGCGTTTTTAGCGCGCACCACATCGCCGATGGTGGCGTGCAGACGGGCGTGGATACGCTCCAGAGATTTCATCTCAAACACGTCGGCATAGTCGTTTAAGCCGGTGCCGTACAGCCATACCCCCAGATCACACGCCTTGGGCGAGGTGGCCTGGGTCTCGTCCAGAGCACCACCCTTGCCGTTCAAAAAGTTACGCAGTTTGGACTTCCACGCCATGTGCTTGGTGCGGGCCAACGAAAAATCGATTGTAGTTGCCATAAATACCCCCAATGTGACAGTAATAACTGTCTTCTTATCGGTCATTTACCCGGTTGGATGAGGTTTTTTTCTGCGGGCAATTTCGCGACTCATGTGAGCGGCAGATAGATGCGGGTAATCAGTTCTGCTGCAGGGGTGGTGCGGGGGTTTCCCACATGCTCCATAAACGCGGGCAGGTCGTTGGGGGTCTCTTTATGAGCGGGCAGCCAATAACCACACAGCCAGTTCAAGACCCCTTCGCTTTCATGGAACGGCCCACGGCATACCACTACCGCGCACCGTCCTGAGGGGGTTGCAGTGGCATGAAACGGCGGCTCGATCGGCACATCCCCCTGTGTTGATATGCAGGCGTCGGCCCGCAATTCGGCCAGCGGCGTTACCGTGGGGTCGTCGTGAAATACCGAAAACACACGGCTCTGCGGACCCAACTGACGGTGGGTGGAGGCCCAGTTGACCAGATGCTCAAAGCGGTAGGGCAGACCGTCGTGGGAGCCGATGTTGCGCAGGGCCATCACCGCCACCGGGGCGACCATTTCGACCGTTACCTGATAGCGATCCGGATCACCTGACGGCACCGTGAGCGGGTCGCTGACAGGGGCACTCAAGCCTCCCTGTTTGCGATAGGCGGCAGGCGGCACCCCGTAGGCCACCCGAAAGGCCCGCCCGAACGCCTGCACGCTGGTATACCCGGCCAACCGTGCAATCCGTAACATGGCCCGCTGGCCGGATAACAGATCGACCGCTGCCCGTTGCAGCCGTAACCTGCGCACCGTATCGGCAATGGTTTCGCCAGTAATGGCGGCGTAAATCCGATGAAAATGGAAGGGTGAAAGACAGGCCTCCTGCGCCAGTCGGTGCAGATCCAGCGGGCCATCCAGCGTGGTAGACAGGTAGTTCAGCACCCGCTGGATGCGCTGAACATAATCCTCTGTGGTGGTCGATTTAACCAATGGCGCACCTCTCCGCCCGCAGGGCCGCTAACAACGGCATTCAGTATCTCACCGATTGACCATCAGAAATTGAACAATCCTTGCGAAATTTAACGGGTATTACCGGTCTTTTACCGCCTGCTGCCACAACCGCAATCATTGTTAAATGGCCGCATCTATGCTGAGACATGTCACGTAAACCGACTGTATCAGGAGTACACTATGCACCCACTCAATTCCGCCGTATCGACCGGTGAAACGGCCCCCTCTCATTCCATTAAAGGACGCCTTTTTTGGGGGCTGTTGTCGTTGGCAACGGTCGCCGCACTGGCGACTGTTGCCTCAGCGCAAACCCCACCGACCGGGCCGCCCAACGGGCCACCTGCGGGGATGATGCCACCGCCCGGCATGGCACGGCCTCATGCGGCGGCACCGCCGCCCGCCTATTTTCCCCTGGGGGATGACCTGGGGGATGACGACGGCTTCGACGATCTGTGGGGCCTGCTGCCTGCCAAAACCCTCTTTTGGCAGACCTTCCTCAATGGCGATTACAACGAACTCGATGAGGCCACTCCGGCCATGACGGCGGACTATTTGGCTGAAAGAGACCCCCAAAACGCACTCTATCTGGGTATGGCCCATCTGTGGACCCTGGCGGAATCGGCCCGTGATGACGATACGGATGCCAGCATCACCGATGAACTCATCCTGGCAGAGCGATATCTGGAGATCGCCGCCCGCCTCAATCCGGCGGATGCCCGCATTCCCAGTTGGTTAGGCGCGGTCAAGCTGGCGCTGGCGCAACTGCACGATGACCCGATGGTGGCCGCAGAGGGGCAGGCGTTGCTGGGCGAGTCCATCGCCCGCTATCCGGAATTCGGCTTCTTTGGCGCCGCCTTTCCGCTGGCCGGGCTGCCGGTGGATTCGCCCCAGTTCCAGAATGCGCTGGAGTTGATGTGGGTAGGTCAGAACGCCTGTTTAGATACACCGCTTGACCGCAGTAACCCGGACTACACCCCCTATATGAGCCAGGCCACCACGGTCGGCCCCAAAAAGGTCTGCTGGAACAGTGACACGGTCCCCCACAATCTGGAGGGATTCCTGCTGGCCTTTGGCGACATGCTGTTAAAGGCCGGGGATGTCACAGCGGCCAGGGTGATCTACAACAACGCCAGGCTGTCGGCCAGCTACCACGAGTGGCCCTACCGGCAGGAGCTGGAAGACCGCCTGGCAAATCTGGACCGGCTGGCCGCACTGCTGGCCGACCTCAACCCCATAAACGACCCGCAACTGAGTATCAACAGCAGCTATAGCTGCGCCATGTGCCACCAGAAGTAAGCGTCTCGCACAGGCACATCGACCATGGCCAGATGTGCCGCCGGGGGCCGGTGTCCTCTTTTCATCCCACCGAAAGAGGGCACCGGCAATCCCGCTTAGGCCGGCGCAATATCCACCCGTCCGGTCACCGACAGCACCATTCCTGAAAGATACGAGCACACCACCGGGTCGCGCAGACCCGCCTGTTTAAAATCGTCACACAGGGCAGCGCCCGCCATCTTCGGTGCCTGCCGATGCCAGCTTTGCAGGGCCGCTCTGGAGAAGCCGCGCAGCCCCAATGATATCGCCAACGCCTCCACCCGTCGGTCGGTCATGGCCTCGTCCGGTACCAGCACCGACACCCAGCCCCCCGGACGGGTGACCCGCGCCATCTCTGCCAGCACCCCAACGGGCGAATCGACCAGATTGATCAACGACGCCGCCACCACCCCATCAAATACCTGGTCGGCAAACGGCAACCCGGTGGCGTCTGCCCGCACATAGTGAACGGTCGGCCCGTCACCGGATCGACCCGCTTTACGGAGCATCGCCGGGGACCGGTCCAT
>JALWRU010000473.1 GCA_026994095.1 Nitrospira sp.
TTCGATTTTGGCTTGTGGGTGTTCTCGCAGGTGAGGTGAAACCGGAGGCGTAGCAGCGCTACGTTGAGGATTTCGCCGATCCGGAGAGGTTGCCCACAAGCCAAAAGCGGACGCCGACAGCTACTTAGAGGTGCTTTGGACTCTCCCGCACCTGCCATCCTCAAACACCACCAAAAACGGCACCGATTTCATGATATCGCGGGCCATATCGTCGTTGTCGGTCATGTCGGCCCCCTCGTCCTGCACGTGGGCGATGCCGAAGCCGTCTACGCGCTTGGGTGGGCGTTTGCCGCTTTTGCCGCCAAATGGCGCATACCAGGCAATGTGCAACTGGCGAGAAGCCGGGTCAAAGCTGGTTTCGGTCCACCAGCCGGGGGGGGCGATCACTTCGGTATCGGCACCGTCCGGGCCGAAGCCGGGAACGACCGTCTCGATGGTAAACGGCGTCCGCTTGATGCGCTGCACCACCGTATAGTGAAGACCAGAATTATCACTCGCCGCAATAACCTGCACCACCTTGGAGGGGAGATTGCAAATCATGTCTTCTTGCAGCGCAGTACGAGTTCCTGAATGCGCGTAGGCTGCCGGCACCAGTGCCAACAGTACTCCACACCAGTACGGGTACCATTTCATCACGACTCCCACGCCAGATCTCAATCCCAAGATATCGGCGCTTGTCAATCGGCCACCCTTTATCACAATAGCCGAAGCCCTATATAACGCAAGTGCTGTCCCGATGACCGCACCACCGACCCCTGCCACCATTGTGCCACAGACACGACGGTTTTGGACGATTTACCCGGACAGAGCCTGAATATTATTGCTTTAAAATTCGCCAGTTTATTGTACAGAGCTAGTGGCATCGGGAGATTTTCTTTCCATCGCTACGCTGTTGGCTGACGGTCACGGCTTGTGACCTGTGGAAGCTGCGGGTGGATAGGTCCGGGTTTCACCGACTGCCAGCACCGCAAACTCATCGGCTGAAAGCCCTGCGGCGGCGCGGGCTTTGATTAAATAGCGCGGCGGCTGGTCGAACGGTTCCGGGGTCAGGCGGAAGGTGCCCCAGTGGATTGCCACCGACTTGCGGGCGTTGATGTCCTGATGAATCTGCACCGCCTCAGCCGGATTGACATGCAGGGGTTTCATAAACCAGCGCGGTTCGTAGGCCCCGATGGGCAGGGCCGCCAGATCGAACGGCCCCAGCCGCTCACCGATCTCGGCAAAATCAGGCGACAGGCCGGTGTCCCCGGCAAAGAAGAAGTTCAGATCGGGTAGCCGAATCGCCCAGCTTCCCCACAGGGTGCGGTTTCGGTCCCAGGGGGTGCGGGCACTGAAGTGTTGCGCCGGGGTGAAGGTGAGGGTGGTGCTGTGGCGCGTGATCTGCTGCCACCAACCCAACTCCTCTACCCGATGAAACCCTTTGTTTTTCAGCCATTTTTTCACCCCCAGCGGCACCAGCACCAACGGTGCCCCACCGGGTTGCATGTCAAGCGCCCGCAGGGTATCCAGATCCAGATGGTCGTAATGGTTATGTGAGATTACTACCAGATGAATATGGGGGAGTTGTGCCACCGTCAAGGCCGGGGGGACCAGCCGCTTGGGGCCCAGCCAGCGAGGACCGGCCCGTTCGGTCAAGTGCGGGTCGGTGAGCAGGTTCACGCCACCGCTCTGCACCAGCACGGTGGCGTGTCCCAGCCAGGTAAGGGTGGGAGCGCCCAACGGTCCCTTGAGGGCCTCGGCGTCGGTCACTACGGTGGGGGGCAGATGTTTTTTGGCCTCTGGCTCGCCACCGTTGGCGCGCAACTGCCAGATCATCTTCAAAAAATTGAGGCGCGAGGTGTAGGCGGTATCGTGGGGATAGTTGTTGGCAAACCCGGCTGCGGTGTGGCGCGGCTGCAGAGTGGCCTCTTCTGCCAGCGCCAGTGGGACCAGTAACAACATCAATCCCATCACCAGCCAGCGGAGCCAATGCCGCCGGTTAGGCTTGAGTGGACGTATACCGATGGTGATGTCCCTCCACAACGAACCGGGTTGGCTTCCCTCTCACGAGAATACGTCCAGCCCCTTGTTAAATCAAGAAAAACGGCCAACAATCAGGCAACGCGGCGATACTGCGGCTGGCTATGGCCCAGGGGTTTCCGCTAAGGTGCATACCTAAATGCTAATAATCATTGCCCCTGGTGGCACCCCAAAAAGGTCTGCACATGCACCGTAAATGGCTCTTGTCGTCACTCCTGCTCGCGTTAACCTGCTGGAGCGCTCCGGCCTATGCCCAGTCCGGCGGCGGGGGGCTGACTGCCAACCTCAATCTGTTTCTTGGGGCCAAGGTGCTCGACGAAGCAGAGTGGGCACCGGTAGATAATCATGCCGAAGTCGGCGTGGTTGGCGACATTGGTACGATCAATGGACCGATATCGATCGAATTGCGGTTGCTAAAGTCGGCTAGTGATGCGGTAATTTTACCGGTATCGTTACTAGTGGCTGAACTGGAGACCCAAGAGACTAATCTGGGGGTGCGCATGACCTTTAAGCGAGAAGATGTCACCCCTCGCCTCTACCTGTCCGGGGGCGTTAGCCGCATCGACGCGGATACAACGTTCACCGGGATTAGCACGGCCACGGTCTCGGACAGCGGGTTAGGCTACTGGCTGGCTGGAGGCATTTACTGGGTGCTGGGTGACTACGTGAACATGGGGATGGACCTGATGATCTCCTCCGCCCAGGCGGATTTTGGTACCGGTACCGATTTTAACATCGGCGGCGTACACTTCAATTTCATGCTCGGCCTACACCTCTAGGCAGGGCAGGCACGGCCTGCTGCGATAAGAGCAGCGGGCCGTGCC
>JALWRU010000474.1 GCA_026994095.1 Nitrospira sp.
CACCCCCATGCAGCATTTTTTCCGGGCCTCGTTACAGAACGGCTATCAGGCGGTGATCGCCGAACTGCGGGAGTCGTTGATTCACGGCTTTGAGTGGCGTGGGTCGATCCCCTGTCGGGCGGCCACGGATGTGGCCGAGGTCATTTACAAGCTGAGCGACGGCTTTCCGCAACCGCCCGCACCCCCGGCGCAGCCGATGGGGTGGTGGGAGCGTACCGGGCGACGGGTCGGGGCGCGGATCGACCGGGCCTTCTCTGCTGGCCCCAGCGACTGACGGCGGAGATCACACCCTTGGCCGATGTAGCGCCCAACCTCACCAGTGACGACGACACCGCGCAGTTTTATGACGACCGCTACAGCAGTGGTTACATGGAGTCCTGGCCCGACTGGAAGCTGAATCGGGTGCGGGCGCTGGTGCGCGAGCTGCCGTTGCCAAAGACCGGGCGGGCGCTGGATTTTGGCTGCGGCAACGGCCTCTTTACACGGGTACTGGCCGAGGCGTTACCGGGCTGGCAGGTGTGTGGGGTGGATATCAGTGCCACCGCCATCGAACAGGCGCGGGCAGGTGGAGAACTGGCGGGCGGGGTGCCCGGTAGCCGCGCGCAGTTTTTTGTGGCGGGTTTTGACACGACACCGCCCGGCGGCTTTGACCTGGTCTTCACCCACCATGTGCTGGAGCATGTGCTGGAGCTGGATGCGGCGCTGGACCTGATCGACAGCTATCTGGCCCCGGCGGCCTCGGTGTTGCACATTTTGCCCTGTGGCAATGCGGGCAGCTTTGAATACGGCGTCTGCCAACTGCGCACCGATGGCGTTGACCCTGAGCGTGGCGGGCGCTTCTTTTTTGAAGACGAAGGCCACTTAAGACGGCTGGATACTGATACCTTAAGCGCCTGTTATACGGCGCGCGGGTTCGAGCTGAGCGCGGAGTTCTATGGCGGCCAGTACGCGGCGGCGGTGCAGTGGATCACCTGCTCTGGGGTGGATTTTGTCAAAGATTTTGCCGACCCTGCCAAGGCGGTGGATGAGGATGCCGCCTATGAACTGGCCCGTCTGCGCACGGTGCTGTTACGCAGCGCCTACGTGCGCTGGGCGGCCCACTCCATGCGCCAGCGGCTGGCGCGGGGCAACATCGGCCCGCTGGCGGCCATTCGTCTGCTGGTGACCAGCCCGGTCTGGCTGATGGGCAGTTGGCTGGACCGTTACTGGCGCAAACAGACCGAACGGGAGTGGCGTCAGCAGCGGCACGAGCGAAATGGCAGCGAGATGTACCTGCTATTCAGCCGTGGGGCGGACGCCTCACCTGAGGATCGCAGCAAACACAGTACCCAGGACAACAGGGAAGAGATCCCCAATGACACCTAGGGCGGCAATCAGGCGGGCAGTATTCCCCCATGCATAAACAGTTTGTACCCTATCTTGTTGACCCGGAGACTGGCGACGACCTGACCCTGGAGGTGACCGAGGCCAACGGTGATTTTGTGGAGTCGGGCTTTCTGATATCGCCCCACAACCGCTATCCAATCGTGCGGGGAATCCCCCGCTTTGTGCCCTATGAGGATGATAACTACAGCAGCAGCTTTGGTTTTCAGTGGAATAGGGCCAAGTGGTCGCGGGTGCAGTTCGAGGCCGAGAATGTGGGTAAACCGATGGCTGGCTGGACCCGGACGATGTGGGAGAAGATTACCGGTGATAACGACCGGCAGCAGGATCTGTCCGGCAAGGTATTGCTGGATATCGGCTGTGGGCCGGGGCGCTTTGTGGATGTGGCCCGCGACAAGGGTGCGCGCATGATCGGGCTAGATTACAGTTCGGCGGTAGAGGCGGCGGAGGTCAACTTCAAGGACGACCCGGAGGTCTGCATCTGTCAGGCCGATGCCCTCAGCCCGCCTATTCGCAAAAATAGCATGGACGGGGCTTACTCCATCGGTGTACTGCACCACACCCCGTCGCCGAAGGAGGGAGTCGCCCGCGCCTACGACTGCATCAAGCCGGGGGGGTGGTTTGCCATCAGTGTCTATGCGGTGGGGACGTACTACAATTTTCGCAGCGTCAATCTGGTACGGCGGATGATGAAGCTGCTGTGGCCCTGGTTCGGGCCGACCCCGGCCTTGATCTACACCTACCTGACGGTCTATTTGCTCTACCCGTTTGACCGGTATTCCCCCATGTTGCGCAACTTTTTTGGCTACTTTCTGCCCCACCAACCACTGGCGGATATTAACTGGTCGCTGCTGGATACCTTCGACAGCGTGACTCCGTCCTATCAGAGCGCCCACACCTCCTATGAGGTATTCAACTGGTTCAAACAGGTGGGGTTTCGTACCATCGAACCGACCGACTGGAGTTTTACCGCCTATCTTGGGGAGAAGTAGCGGACCTGTACCCGCGTTTGTAACGATGTCATCGCTGGCCGGATCATGGTAATCGTCAAACTGGATGGCGGCTTGGGAAACCAGTTGTTTCAGTACGCCATGGGCAAGGCCCTGTCCCAGCGTCGGGGGGCAGTGCTGAAGCTGGACCCGAGCGGGCTGGCTAACCCGGACTATCGCACCCGGCGCCGGTACGAACTGGCACCCTTTCATCTACCCGAGGCGCTGGCCACCCCAGCCGAGGTGGCGGCCCTCACCCGCTCCCGGCCCAGACTGCTGGACCGGTTGATGCCCTGGCGCACGCCCCGGCGGCCGGATTCATTGGTGGTAGAGCCCCACTACCATGTAGACCCGGCCATGTTAGAACTACCCGGCAAGGTCTACCTGAGCGGCTACTGGCAGAGCGAACGGTACTTTGCCGACGTCGCTCCCACCATTCGTGAGGCTTTTACCATGACCGA
>JALWRU010000475.1 GCA_026994095.1 Nitrospira sp.
AGCATGCCGATGAAGTAACGGCCAAAGCGCTCCATGTCCGAGCGCGAGGCGTCGGCGTAGTTAGTCACCGGGCCGGACTGGAAATACATACATGACATGGCCCCCTGACGGGCCTGACACACATCGACACCCGCGTCTTTGGCCGCCTCGCCAAGGCCGGTGGCCAGCCGTTCGCCGAGCTGCTCAAGCCGCTCATATACGCCGTCTGCCTGCAAGGCGTTCAAGGTGGCGATGCCGCAGGTCATGGCCAGCGGATTGCCCGACAGGGTACCGGCCTGATAGACCGGCCCCAGCGGGGCGATCTGCTGCATGATGTCGGCACGTCCGCCAAAGGCCCCCACCGGCAGACCGCCGCCGATCACCTTGCCCAGCGTGGTCAAATCCGGCGTGACGCCGCAGATGGACTGATAGCCGCCGTAGGCCACCCGGAAGCCGGTCATCACTTCGTCAAAAATCAGCACGATGCCGTGCTCATCGGCCAGCGCCCGCAGCCCCTCTAAAAATCCGGGAGCAGGCAGCACCAGCCCCATATTGCCCGCCACCGGCTCGACGATGATGCAGGCGATCTGCTCAGGATGGGCGGCGATCAGCATCTTGACCTGGTCCAGGTCGTTGTAGGCGGCGGTGAGGGTCAACCCGGCGATGGCATCCGGCACCCCGGCACTGTCGGGCACCCCCAGCGTGGCCGCGCCGGAGCCGGCCTTTACCAACAGCGGGTCGCCGTGGCCGTGGTAACAGCCGTCAAATTTCAGGATCATGTCCCGACCGGTGAAGCCCCGCGCCAGCCGCAGGGCGCTCATGGTGGCTTCGGTACCCGAACTGACAAAGCGGACCATCTCGATGGACGGCACTGCCGCCGCCACCATCTCTGCCAGGGTGGTCTCCAATGTGGTGGGGGCACCAAAGCTGGTGCCGCTCTCCAGCGCCGTAGCCAGCGCCAGCCGTACTGCCGGATCGTTGTGGCCCAGAATCATCGGCCCCCAGGAGCCCACATAGTCGATGTATTCGTTGTCGTCCGCATCAAATACCCGCGCCCCCTTGGCCCGCATGATAAATGGCGGTGAACCACCCACGGAGCGGTAGGCCCGCACCGGGCTGTTGACCCCGCCGGGAAGGAGTTTCTGGGCCTGTGCAAACAGGCGTTCGGAAGTGGTGCGGTTCATGGCATACCTACTGCGCGCTGGGGTTTTGATACTCAAACAAACGGGGACGGGGCCGAATCTTGCGACCGGTGCGGCTGCCCTGTCAAGCCGACAACCCGCCCACTGCCGGTTCTGCCAGCGGTGTTGCACCGCCTTCGGGGGCCGCCTATAGTGAACCTGACAAGACGTTTTTTTGATACCCGCCCGCCGGGTCGGCTCGGCAGGCATGACCCAGCCGAGCCCCTATGAGCGAAACCATACGCCCCCTCACCGATCAGGTCATTCTGGTGACCGGCGCCACCCGTGGCATCGGTCTGGCCACCGCCCACCTGCTGGCTAAAAACGGTGCCCATCTGGGGATCGCCTGCCGCAGCCTGCACCACTCGGAAGCGCTGGCCAAGACGCTGGCCGAGCAGTACCACACCCACGCGGTACCCATTGAGCTGGATGTCACCAAACCGCCCTCGGTAGAGAACATGGCCGAAAAGCTCATGAAACGGTTCATGCGCATCGACGGCATTGTGAACAACGCCGGGGTGATGCATATGGACCAGTTGCTGGAAGGCGACATCCACAACTTTACCGAGATGATGGGCACCAACGTGGGCGGGCCGTTTCTGGTCACCCGTGCGCTGATTTCAGAGATGATGTTGTGCCGTCGGGGTCGCATCATCAACGTGGCCGCCATGGCGGGCCTGAACGGCGCACCGTTTCTATCGGGCTACTGCGCCTCCAAGGCGGCCTTGATCTCCCTGACCCAGTCCTGGGCAGAAGAGCTGGCCGAATACGACATTCGGGTCTACGCCCTGTGCCCGGACGTGGTGGCTACCGGGATGGTCAGCGACCTGCTCGATATCGGCAGCATCGACACCCTCACCAGTGAACAGGTGGCGGAGCGCATTCTGCAACTGTTGACCAACGACGACGATGCCAGCGGAGAGGTCATCCCCATGGCCGCCACCAGCGATGCCCTGTCTTGAAGGAGGACACCATGAAGTTTGAGCGGATCCTGTTACCCACCGACTTCTCGGACCATGCGGCCTACGCCCAGCGTTACGCCGTATCACTGGCCCGCCAGTACGAGGCCCAGTTGCACCTGATCCACGTGGCGCAGCTGTATAGCTATGTGGTGGATTTCGGGGTGGACAGCACCTCCCAGTACGATTCGGTGTTATCGACCCTTACCCAGATGATGGACGCGGCGGTCGATAAATTATCGGGAGAGCCGTTTCCCTTGCAGGGCGAAGTGATTCAGGGCGAGCCGATACAGGAGATCGTCCGCACCGCCCGCGACGACCATTCGGATTTGATTGTCATGGGCACCCACGGGCGCAGCGCCTTGTCCCACGTGCTGCTGGGCAGCATTGCCGAAAAAGTGGTGCGCAAGGCCCCCTGTCCGGTACTGACCGTGCGGCTGCCAGGGCATGACTTTGCCATGCCGTAAACTGGCAGTTTGCCCCTCGACCGGGCCGAATACCAACTGGCTGGCCCCCTGTATCAAGCGCCGTATCTGATGGGCACCAGAGTCCGCCAGCAACAGGTTGCCTGCCGGATCGCGGATAATCCCGGTAATAAAAGCAAAGCGGGCGCTATCGCCGGGACCGTTGGTGGCCCCTTCCCGGCCACTGCCGGCCACCCGCGATGAGTGGCCCTGCCGGTCCACTTGCCACACCTGCAGACGGCCCGC
>JALWRU010000476.1 GCA_026994095.1 Nitrospira sp.
GCATGACAACGTTGAAGTCGCCCTCACCTTTGACGATGTGGTGGTCGTTCCCGCCCGCTCCGAGATCACCCCGGACCGGGTCGATACCACCGCCCGCCTGACCCGCGATATCACCCTCAATATCCCCGTGCTGTCCGCCGCTATGGACACCATCACCGAAGCCAATATGGCCATTGCCATGGCCCGTGAAGGCGGCCTCGGTGTGGTACATCGAGGCGGCTCGGTAGAACATCAGGCGGTGGAGGTGGCCAAGGTCAAACGCAGCGAAGGTGGCATGGTGGTCGACCCCATCGTGGTGGAGCCCAAACTGCCCATCGGCGAAGCCGTTCGCATCATGGCCGACAGCGGTATCTCCGGTATTCCGGTGGTGGAAAACGATCGGGTGGTGGGCATCCTCACCCGTCGGGACCTGCAGTTTGAAGACGACATGAACGTGCCGGTGGGCGATCGCATGACCCATGAAGGGCTCATTACCGCCCCGGACGGCACCACCCCGGAAGAAGCCAAACAGATCCTCCATCAACACCGCATCGAAAAGCTGCCGGTGGTGAACGACAACGGCCTCTTGATCGGCCTCTATACCATTAAGGATGTAGAAAAACGGTTGCAGTTTCCCCATGCCAACAAAGACAGCCGGGGCCGCCTGCGGGTTGGCGCGGCGGTGGGTGTCGGGGCCGACGGCATGGCGCGGGTACAGGCGCTGATGGAGGCCGGGGTCGATGTGGTGGTGGTCGATACCGCCCACGGTCACCAGATTCAGGTGCTCGACCGGGTGCGCGAGATCAAGGCCAGCTACCCGTCACTGCAGGTGATCGGCGGCAACATCGCTACCGGCGAAGCCGCACAGGCACTGATCGACGCCGGGGTGGACGGGGTCAAGGTCGGGGTCGGTCCGGGATCCATCTGCACCACCCGTATGGTGTCCGGTGCCGGTATGCCGCAACTGACCGCCATCGCCAACGCCTACAAGGTGTGTCAGTCTCAGGGCATCCCGGTGGTGGGCGACGGCGGGATTAAATTCTCTGGCGACGTGACCAAGGCCATCGTCGGCGGGGCCGACTGTGTGATGCTGGGCAGCTACTTTGCCGGTACCAACGAATCCCCCGGCGAGATCATCCTGTTTCAGGGGCGGCAATTTAAAAGCTACCGGGGCATGGGCTCTTTGGGTGCCATGGAAAAAGGCAGCAGCCGCGACCGCTATTTTCAAGAACATTCCGAGACCCACAAACTGGTGCCAGAAGGCATCGAGGGCCGGGTGGCCTACAAAGGGCCGGTATCGGAGGTGCTGTTCCAATTGGTGGGCGGCCTGCGCGCGGGCATGGGCTATGCTGGTGCGCCTGACATCCCGAGCTTGCAACAGAATGGCCGCTTTGTGCGACTCACCCACTCGGGCCTGATAGAATCCCACGTGCACGATGTGGTGGTGACCAAAGAGGCCCCCAACTACCACCAGGGCTGATCTTCCAACCGGGTGAAAGCACCCGACTTTCTCTCTCTTTTAAATTTCGGTATTGCCGTCTATGTCGGTTCATGAAGACAACATCCTGGTGCTTGATTTTGGCTCCCAGTACACCCAGTTAATCGCCCGCCGGGTGCGCGAATGTGCGGTCTATTCAGAGATTCTGCCCTGTACCGCCACCATCGAGGAGATCCGCGCTCACAACCCCAAGGGCATTGTGCTGTCCGGCGGCCCCTCCAGCGTTTACGCCGAGGATGCCCCCAGGGTCGCGCCCGAAGTGTTCGATATGGGGGTGCCGGTGTTGGGCATCTGCTACGGCATGCAGCTCATTACCGAGCATTTTGGCGGCACCGTGGGGGAGGCCCATCAGCGGGAGTTCGGGCGGGCCGAGTTGAACATCGATCACACCGTCGGTCTGCTGGATAACCTGACCGACAATACCGTGGTGTGGATGAGCCACGGCGACCGTATCGACAAAGCGCCAGAGGGTTTCAAGACCATTGCCCATACCGGCTCGGCGCCGGTGGCGGCGTTTGCCAACGAAGCGCGTCGGGTCTACGGCCTGCAGTTTCACCCGGAGGTGGTCCACACCGCCGAGGGGGTGATCCTGCTGGAGAATTTTGCCTACAACCTGTGCGGCTGCAAACCGAGCTGGACCATGGCCTCGTTTGTAGAGCAGCAGATCGCCCAGATCAAAGAGACCGTGGGTGATGGTCAGGTGATCTGCGCCCTGTCCGGCGGGGTCGATTCGTCGGTGGCGGCAGTGCTGGTCCATCGGGCCATCGGCGATCAGCTCACCTGCATTTTTGTGGACAACGGTCTGTTGCGGACCGGCGAGGCCGACAAGGTGGTGGCCACCTTCCGTGACCACATGGGCCTTAAACTGATCCACGCGCAGGAGTCAAAACGTTTTTTAGACGCCTTACAGGGGGTCACCGACCCGGAGGCCAAACGCAAGACCATCGGCGGCAACTTTATCGAGGTGTTCGACGAGTGCGCCGGCAAGCTGTCGGATGCGGCCTTTCTGGTGCAGGGCACACTCTATCCGGATGTGATTGAGAGTGTGTCGTTCAAGGGGCCATCGGCCACCATCAAGACCCACCACAATGTGGGCGGCCTGCCGGAAGACCTGAAATTCTCGCTGATCGAGCCGTTCCGTGAACTGTTCAAGGACGAAGTGCGGGCCATCGGTGCCGAGTTGGGGGTCTCCAAAGACATCCTCCAGCGGCAGCCGTTCCCTGGTCCGGGGCTGGCCATTCGGGTATTGGGCGAGGTCACACCGGAGCGGCTGGACGTGCTGCGTCAGGCCGACTCGATTGTGTTACAAGAGATCAAGACGGCCGGTCTGTACGAGCAGATCTGGCAGT
>JALWRU010000477.1 GCA_026994095.1 Nitrospira sp.
ACGCATGAGCAGCCGCGCCTTGACCACATCACCACCCACCTGCGCTACCGGCAGCAGGCCGTTGATCGATTCGCCCAGCCAGCGCGCCCAGACGGTAAAGACCAGTGAAGGCCGGGTAGTCCGGGGAATCAAGACATGCCAACCGAGGGCGTCGGCCACCAGCGGCAGCAGATGAAACAGCGCCACCAGCGCCAGCCCCCACCCGGCAGCAGCCAGTAGCCCCACCACCTCGGTCATGCCGTGATAGGCGATCAGGCCGGTGACCAGTAACAGCCCCAGACCGGTCAGGATCGATGCGGCCAGCTTCATTTTTTTTGCCCGGTGGCGGCGACATCGCACAGCCCCTGTTGATGAAACCAGTGGACTGCATCCTCGATGGCTTCACAGGCCGGGCGCGGTTGATAACCCAGTTCGTTGGCGGCCTTTTGCCAGCTGAAATACATGGTCTTTTTGGCCATGCGCAGGCCGTCCATGGTGACCAGAGGGTCCTTGCCGTGGGTCAGCCGGGTCCACCCCTCCACCAGCAGCGCCACCGGCACGATCAACCCCACCGGCAGGCGCACACGGGGCGGTTTGCCGCCGCAGGCGTGGGCCACGATCGTTAAAATCTGTTTTAGCGACAGGTCTTCACCCCCCAAAATATAGCGCTCACCCACCTGCCCGTTTGCATAGGCCAGCAGGTGGCCTGCCGCCACATCGTCCACATGGGCCACGTTGAGGCCGGTCTCCACATAGGCCGCCATCTTGCCTCTGGCCGCATCCAGCACCATGCGCCCGGTGGGGGTCGGCTTGATGTCGCCGGGGCCGATGGGGGTGGACGGATTGACGATCACTGCAGGCAGGCCCTCCTGCTGCACCATCTCCTGCACCACCTGTTCGGCCAGATATTTGGACCGTTTGTAATGGCCGATCATCTGCGACAGGGCCGACGGAGTGCTTTCATCCGCCGGGCGACCATCCGCATGATGACCCAGCGTGGCCACGCTGCTGGTATAGACCACCCGCTCCACCCCTGCGTCCAGCGCCGCGCGCATCAGCTCACGGGTGGCGTCCACATTGGCCCGGTACATGGGTGCCGGGTCGGGCACCCACAGGCGGTAGTCGGCGGCCACGTGGTACACCCCCCGGCATCCGGCCACCGCCGGGGCGAAGCTGGCCGGGTCGAGCAGGTCGCCGTGGACCGTCTCCACCTCCAGCCCGTGCAGGTTACTGGGGTCGCTTTCAGGCCGGACCAGCACCCGCACGGCTTGCCCCTGCGCCAGCAGCGCCCGCACCACCGCCGCACCGACAAAGCCGGTGGCACCGGTCACCAGCAGGGTCATGCGCCCGCCTGACGGTGCTGGTGTTTGGCCCTAAGGGCCAGCACAACCACGACCAGTGCAGCAATCGGTGCACCTACCGAGGCCAGCATCAGGAACGGTTTCAGCCCGCCCCACCAGGTGAGGGGGCCGATGAGGTACATGATGTCTTCCACCTCAAACCCGGCCAGAGCAGGCTGGGCGACAGCCTCTTTACCGCCGTGCATCTCTTCCACGAAGCGGATCGCCAGAATGATGCCCACCGCCAGCGTGGCGACGCCCCCCATCCAGATCGCGGTGGTGCCCAACGGGCCGTTACGCAGACCAAAACCGATACCCAAAAACAGAATGGTGTATAAAAATGCCCCCACCGCCTGATCGAATAAAAACCCGAAGCGGCTGCTGGTGCCGGTCATGCGGGCCAACTCACCATCGGCGTGGTCAAACAGCGCCGCCAGCATGTAGAGCAACGCCCCCCAATTCATCCACAACACATCGCCAGAGCCGATCAAGGCCGCCCCGACGGTACCGGAGATCAGGCTTAACACGGTGATATGGTTCGGGCGCACGAAGGTGCCTGCCAGGGGGCGCACCATCAGTCGGGCCAAACGGGTATCCCAGGGAGTCACATCGCCTCTTTGTTTGCCGCGTTATCAATACGGTACGACAGCAGCGCGGGCAGCACTACCAAGGTACAGAACACCGTAGTCACCATGCCCAGGGTCAATACCAGCCCCATGCTGGCGGTACCCACATGGGGCGACAGGGAGAGGCTGCCAAAACCACAGATGGTGGTTAAGGCGCTCACCCAGATACCCCGACCGGTGCTGGTAGACAGTACATTCTGCACCCCGCTGCGTGCCCGGTGCACCAGATGAATGCCGTTGTCCACACCGATGCCCAGCAGCAGCGGCAAAGCGATCACGTTTGCAAAATGAAACGGTATCCCCAGCCAAATCATTCCCGCAACGGTCCACAAAGCGGCCAGCAGTAACGGCACCAACACCAGCATCGCGTCTTGCAGGCGGCCCAGCAATCGCCACAGCATCAGCAGGATCACCACCAGTGCGGTCACAAACGCCTGCACAAAAGCCACCACCACCGCATCCCCGGCAGCCAGCTCTTGCAGTGGTGCACCGGTCACCTGTGGCTCTACCGACTGCACCGCCGTCAAAAATTCACGCAGGGCCGCCAGATCCTGAGTCTCTCCTTGTGGAGACACCTCCACCCGGTAGCCGTACTGCGGGCTGACCCAACGGCGCACGGTATCGGCAGGAACCGTCCCACCTCCCGGTCCCTGCGGGTTCAAGGCCCGCTCCAGCAGATGCAGATTGACCGGCAGGGTGGCGGTCAGATCGTCCTGTAACCCCTGTAATGCCTGCGCACGCATACCGCCCGGCAGCTGTGACAGTTGGGTGAGATAGTCCGCCAGATGTGTGCCGATGGCCGGATACCGCTCTGCCACCGGTGCGGTGGTCAACACGGTCGCCAGACGGGACAACGCCTCCAACTGGCGGGGCG
>JALWRU010000478.1 GCA_026994095.1 Nitrospira sp.
GGCCTGCAGCAATTGGCTCGCGCCAACGCCCCGCTACTGTCCGACGTAGCGACCCAGATGCTGGAAGCCCGCCGCAACTGACCGGCGCTTGCCATCTGTGTGACCGCTGCAACGGAGGTCGTCCAACTCCTCAATCGATGGTGCTGCCGCAGCATCACCCGCACAGCACGTCACCGCATCGTCAACGACCAGACGCGGTTTTGACGGTTGGCAGGGGATCTCTCTTAATTTAAGCACTTTTTGTGTTGCTTTAGGTGCAGCAATAAAAATCTCAACCATTTGAAATAGCTGAAATTATTCCTACCATTTTGGCAGGGAAGGATATTTTTTAGGGGTTTGAGCCGGTTTGTGCATGGGGTTTGCAAACTTGCCATCCCGACTGTGCCGGTGCGGGCGAGGGGCTCGTATTCTTCTTTTCGGAAGGTCCGGCGCAGGACTTTAGCCTGGAGGGGGCTTTTTTCGTGCCGGGACTGACCAACAACACTGCCTTTCACCTGATTGCACGTACCCTGGACCTGAGCCAGCAGGCGCATGCACAGGCGACCGCCAACCTGGCCCAGCAGGATACGCCGGGCTACAAGGCGCGCAGTCTGGACTTTACCGAGCAGATGAAACAGGCCATCGGTCAGGCAGCCGGAGTCAGCCAGAAGGCGACCCATGCGGGGCACTTTGGCGGCAGCGGTATTCAACGTATCGATCAGGTCAACGGCACCCAGCATGTGGAGCGCAACGGTGCCACCCCGGACGGTAATACCGTCGCGCCAGAACTGGAGATGGCCCGCATGGCTGAAAACCAGCTCATGTTTGATGTGGCCTCGCAGATCATTGCAGCCAAGTACCGGGGCATCAAGAACGTCATTCACGAGGGCCGTTAAGGGCCGGATCGCGAGGAATCGTTATGGATATCAGCACACTCTTTCAAATCAGCGGGTCGGCCTTAAGCGTACAGAAACGCCGCATGGAGGTGGTCGCCGAGAACCTGGCCGGGGCCGAGATCACCCGTACCGCCGAGGGCACACCCTATCGCCGCAAGGTGGTGGTGCTGGAGAGTTTTGGTGCCCATCTGGATCGGGCCACCGGCCAGTCGGTACCGGATATACGGGCCACCGTCCATCCGGACCCGACCCCGTTCCAAAAGGTTCACGAACCGGGTCACCCGGATGCGGATGAAAACGGTTATGTAGAGAAACCCAATGTCAACGTGATGGAAGAGATGATCAACATGATCTCTGCATCCCGTTCCTATGAGGCCAATACCAAGGCCATCGACGCCACCAAAGCCATGGCCCGTCAGGCCATGCAGATCGGGCGCTAAGGAGGTAGATCATGGATGCAGGTCGTATTGCCAAGGGCGTCATCGCCCAGCCATCGCTGGTCGATATCGGCGGGAGCCAGTCGCTACCCGGTAGTGGTGGGTTGAACGGCGGTTTTGCCGGGGCACTTAAAAATGCCATCACCGATACCAACAACAAGGCGCTGGAGTCGGGCAAGCAGGTGGAGGCGTTGATGGTCGGCGAGGGCTCGATTCACCGCACCATGATTGCCATGCAGGAGGCGTCTGTGGCCATGGACATGACCATCGCGGTGCGCAACAAGGTGCTTGAAGCCTATCAGGAAATCAGCCGGATGCCGGTGTAAGGACCTATTGACGATGTGTTTGATTGATCGAATGGACCGGCAGGAGGCGCAGCATCATGGCTGAACAGTGGTTACAGGCCTTTGGCCGCATCCCTCTGGGTCAGCGGCTGATCCTGCTGATGACGACTGCGGCGGCGGTGGCCATCATTGTGGTGACCGTGCTGTGGGCGCAAAGGCCAGATTATGCGCCGCTGTTTGGCGGCTTGAGCACCGAGGACGCCAACGCCATTGTGCAGCGTCTGCAAGATACCCAGACGCCCTATCAATTGTCTGACGGTGGTACCGCAGTATTGGTGCCGGGGACAAAGGTCCACGAACTGCGCATGCAGATGGCCGCCGAGGGGATCCCCAATGGGGGTGGGGTTGGGTTTGAAATTTTTGACCGGGTCAATTACGGCACCACCGACTATGTGCAGAAGGTGAACTATCGCCGCGCGCTGGAAGGGGAGTTGTCTCGCACCATCAGTGTGCTGGACCAGATCAGCGGAGCGCGGGTGCATCTGGTGATGCCGGAGCGACGGCTGTTTGCCAAGGATCAGGAGGCCGCGCGGGCGTCGGTAACCTTGAAGCTCAAGGGCCGTCAGGCGTTGGGTGATGGACAGGTGGCCGGAGTGGTGCATCTGGTGGCGTCGGCAGTTGAGGGGCTGTCGCCGGAGCGGGTGACGGTGGTGGATACCGCCGGTCGGGTGTTATACGCCGCAGCCGAAGGCGACGACAATACCCGCTTGATCAACAATCAGGCCGGTATGCGTGTGCAGTTGGAAGACCGGCTGCGGGATCGGGTGTTGGCCATTCTGGCACCGACGTTAGGTGAATCGCACCTGCAGGTGCAGGTTGCCGCAGTGCTCGACTTCACTCAGGAAGAGACTACCGAAGAGTTGTACGACCCGGATGTATCGCTGGTACGCAGCGAGCAACGCAGCAAGGAGCAGCGCTCCGGCAGTTCGTCCTCCGGCGGAGCCGCGGGTGTGGCACCGGATGTGGGCGGTGGGGAGAGCAACAACTCCAAAATTCAGAACGAGACCATCAACTACGAGCTTAACAAGACCATACGTCACAGCATTCGCCCGACCGGACAGGTGGAGCGGCTGTCGGTGGCCGTATTGGTGGACCAGGCGGTATTGACGGATGCAGAGGGTGAATTGCTGGACGAGGAGGCTCGTACCACCCAATTGGC
>JALWRU010000479.1 GCA_026994095.1 Nitrospira sp.
TGGTAGAGAACAGGCACTCCGTCAGGTCGTCCTGCCGCACCCGTGTGGTAATACGCACATCGTCGATACCCATGCCAACGGTAAACGGATGCGGGCTTTCATCCAGCCGACCCCGCTCAAAGTCATAGCCCAACTGTGCCGCCACTGTGCGAGAGAACGCCACCTGCTGATCCGTGTCATACGGCCCGTTCAGGCAAGTCGTGTCTGGAGGGGGCGCGGCAATGACCGCCTTGGCCAGCGGCACCAGCGCCGTGCGAACCGTTGCAAATACCGGGGCCAGCGTGGCCACGGTGAAACCGCCATCGGCCCGGTCAATCAGCGGGTCAGCAATATGCTCGTGATCAAAGCAGTCGGCGTAGCGGCGGCTCAAGTCGAGGGTGCGCGCCAGTGTGTCGGCCACCGGTGCAAAATCGTTGGCCTCTCTGGCCTTGCACCATTCGCCATAACTGGCTGAGGTGTGGGCAGCGATCTCACCCACCAGTTGATCCGGCACCCGTGTGGCCCGGTCAAAATCCCGCTGTGCCACCCGCACCAGTGCCGCATCCGTAGAGGTGTCACCCTCGGCCCAGGCCGACAGGCCCGCCAGCAGTCGCCCCAGAGCCGGGTCGGTGCCGCGCTCGTGGGCCAGCCGTTGCAGTACTTCCAACTGGCGACCCCGCGCCGTACCGCCCCTGTCGGGCAGAAAGGTGGCCTGATCCCAGTGCAACAGCATGGTGGCGCCTTCCAGCGCGCCCAACTCGGCCAAACGTTGTTTTAATGCGTCAAGATCGGTGGTGTGTTTCATGGCCCGATTGTAGCGGCGATCCCGCTACCCGGCCAGCCATCACCGGCAAGAGCCGCTATACCGGGCCGTCGTAGCCGTGATTGGGGGTCTGATCGGGGGCGTCGTTGGGGCCGCCCTCCACCACCGGATGATCCAGTTGATCCAGCAGCATACGGGCCCGCGCCACCAGCATGGAGTTGTCACCCGCCAGCGCAATGGTGCGTTCGATCTCCTTGCGGGCCTTGGGGCCGTCGCCGGTTTCGGTATAGGCGATGCCCAGATTCAGATGGGCCTGAATGTTTTGCGGGTCCAAGGATATCGCCTTGCTGCTGGCGGTGATGGCTTCGTCAAAGCGACGCTGATCCAGATAGGCCGCACCGATACAGGCGTGGGCGCGGGCATGGGTCTGGTTCAGTTCCAACGCCTGCCCCAATGCAGTCTCCGCCTCGGCCACCCGGCCCCCCAGGCTCAGCAACAGGCAGCCCATGTTGGCGTAGGCGTTGTCACGCACCGGGTCCAGTTTGACCGTCTGCGCGTAGGAGAGCACGGCCTCCTCATAGCGGCCCGCCGCCTCCAGCGCCTGTGCCAGCAACTCGTGAGACATGGCCAACTGCGGGTCCAGCGCAACCGCATCACGCAGGGTGGCAATGGCCTTGTCGTAGGCACCACGCTCCGACAGGGCGCTGCCCAGATTGGCCTTTTTCATGGCCTCGCTCTCTTCCCGGCAGGCCACCGGCCCCAACGCCAGACAGACTGCCAGTGCCAGCCAGACTGCGTTCCTCATGTGGAAGCGCTCTCGGCGGCAGCCCACTTGGCGTCGTCGATGGCCTTGGCCTCGTCGCGCATACGCTTCAGGTCGCCGGTACCGCGCAGGTAGAAGTAGCGGAAGATCAACATGCACTCCAGCCAGGGGATACCAAAACGCATGCCCTGAATCTGTGCCGGACCGATGTACTCCCAGTTCAGGTGGCCCAACGACTGGCCGATGGCGAGGGATTCGGCCCCGGTCCACCACCCCAGCGGAATCGCATAGGGGATGGCAAACCACATCTTTTCGTCTTCCTTGAGCATGGTAAATGCCAGCCCCATGGCCAACGCCACCAGTGTGCCGGTGATCATGCCGGGAACCATGCCGCTGATGGTCTGCCCAAAGGTATTGGTGCGCGGGTAGTGAAAGCCGTACGTCTGGCTGTGGGCACCGTAGTTAAAGGCCAGCACACCGGTCTCTGCCAGCTTGCCCACCACCGCGCCCCACAGGGCACCAAAGGCGACCAGCCAGCGGGTATAGATCCAGCGCCCCGGACCGACCTCCTGCTTGCGGGTCTTCTCCCGCTCTGCCAGCACAATCGCCAGCGCGATCAAAAACCCCAGTGAACCCCCCTGAATGATGGACTCGGGCACCGGATAGCCGCTGGCGATCCCTCCGCAGGTCCCTGCAATCAATAGGAGAAGTGCTTTGAGCGGTTTCATGACAATCCTGTAACTCCTGAACGCCACCCGCGGGAAAAATAACCGGACCACCCCACCAGGAGTGGGCCAGTTCGGGCAGCATAACAGACCTGAGTGGCCGACAAGATGACCCTTGTCACCCTGTACCACTGGTCAACCTCCCCGTCCGGGCTATGGACGGGTGGTTGTTGCCTCAGGCCTGCGCTGCGCGCACCGCGTTCAGGGCTGACCCCTCCTTGAACCAGCCGATCTGGCTGTCGTTGAGGGTGTGCTCTACCACTACCCGGTCGCTGCTGCCGTCCTGATGGTTCATCACCATGGTCAGCGGCTGTCCCGGTGCGATGGTTGCCAACCCTTCCAGCGTGACGCGGTCTTCTTCCTGCACCTTGTCGTAGTCGGCGGCGTTGGCAAACACCAGCGGCAGGATGCCCTGCTTCTTGAGGTTGGCCTCGGCAATACGGGCGAAGCTGCGGGCAATGACCGCGCGGCCATTCAAGTGGCGCGGCTCCATCGCGGCGTGCTCGCGGGAGGAGCCTTCGCCGTAGTTTTCATCAGCCACCACCACCCAGCCCATTCCCCTGGCCT
>JALWRU010000480.1 GCA_026994095.1 Nitrospira sp.
CTACCACCCGCGCCCCCACCGGAATACCGATTTTAGAGCGATAGGCGTCCGCCTCTGCCTGTGACAGGCGCACCATGCGGGTCAAATCGATGCCGTTGTGAAGCACCGCTATCCGCTCCGGTGGCAGCTCCAGCCAGCGGGCATAGTCCGCCGCACCGGCCCCGCTGTTGTTGATAAAGGTCACCTGTGACTGCTCGGCCAGCGCCCGGTAGGCAGGCCGCATATAGTGCTGCAGGTACTTAAAATGGATGGGGGCCATGTTGCGGCCACTCACGACGATGCGCGGCACCCCCACGATACAGGCCGCCAGACCGGCTTTGATGCTGGTCACATCCTGCCAGGCGTGTACCACCTGCGGGCGACGGGCCAGAAACGCCACCGCCAGTTCAAATACCCCGTCGGCCAGATCGCCGGGCAGTGTCTCCAGTGCCGCTTCCAGCCGCGCAAACTGGGGCCGGAACGGGTCGAATACGGTGATATCCGGCGGCCCCATCTCAGCCACATCGATGCCTTCGTCGAGCAATTCCGGCAGAAAAAAATCGTGCTCCTTACGGCTGTGCAGGTAATGCACCAGCAGGCTGACTGACTCGATGGGGCGACGTTTAAGCCCCTTTAATGTGTTGACGATCTGCCGCTCCGCTCCGCCCCAGGCGAGGGAATTATTGACCAGCAGCACCCGCCCCGACACAAAATCGGCCGGCGACAGGATGGGGGCGTTGAGCGTCTGCAATAGCGTCTGGTAGCGGTCGCTCCCCAGCCCAAGCGCCTCCGTGAGCCGGTTTTCCGGTAACCCCTTCACCACCCATCGGGTGAGCGGCGCAAACCGTTCGGAAACCCTCCGGCCCAGTAGTTGGGTATAACTATTGCGCAGCTTGTCGGCCAGGCGGATAAGCAACAGCCCCAGCGAGGAATCAACCCGGTAGCTGGCGCGGGACTCGGCGATAATCGACCCCAGCCCGCGTCGTCTCGCCTCCAGCGCCATCCAGAACCCCACATGGGCGCGTGGCCCCACAAACACCACCCGTCGCACCCGGCTTGCCACCGGCAATTTCCAGGTACGGTTGTCTGCGTTGTAACAGGCGGCCCCGGCGCTGGCTGCACGATGAGGCACAATCACCCCCTCCACCAGCGGATTGGCCTCAAGTGCCTGCTTGAGCGGCTCGTCTACAGCAAACGACACCACCAGCAGATAGGGGCTGCGACTGTGCGCCTCGGCAAACTCCATGGCCTGCCGAATACGGCGCAGGGTACTGTCCTCACGGGCAGCAGCAGAGGGTTCTATGGGGCGTGTACCGGGCATGGGTGAAGCGCGATCCTACCGGCCCGCTTGACCAGCGATGGACGCGGCGGTGGAACACCTTACCATCGACCCGGCAGGTGGCAAAATATTCTGCTGGCCGATCCACCCTCTCCCCCATCAAGTACATGTCTTACCCATCAAGTAGGTATTACACG
This sequence comes from Nitrospira sp., assembly GCA_026994095.1. Classification (GTDB taxonomy): domain Bacteria; phylum Nitrospirota; class JACRHL01; order JACRHL01; family JACRHL01; genus JALWRU01. The sequence goes on from JALWRU010000480.1 coordinate 1,456, forward strand.
GTGACCGCACCAGCGAGGCTGCCTGACCGACAGGGTTCCCCCCTTTGCGGAGGCGGTGTTGCCACATTTTCAGGCAGGCTGGTACAGGTGGCACCAATTTGGCATAATCCCCGCCTGACCACCCGATAGCTGCGGTGGTCCGCCTCTCTTTACCGAGGCCGTTTATCTTTTCCAGCGATCATCTGACAAAGGTTTTTTCATGTACCCGTTTGCGTTTCGTTCGCTGAAACCGACCCCGCCTGCACGCCGCACCTCCCGCCTGCGGCTGCTGATGGTTGCCCTGTTGCTGGCGCTGCTGCCGGTGCTACCGGCCCCGGCCCACGATCTGGCGAAAGGCGACCACAACCACTTTCTCACCGGCTTTGCCGATCAGGACGGCATCGGTCTGGTCGGGCGGGTCGGTGTGCCCTACCATCGGACCTTAAGCAAAGAGGTCGACGGCTTTGTGCTGGCGCTGGCCGAGGCCGACCTGTCGTTTCAGGGCCACGATTCAGACCTGGTGACGCTGGCGATCCGTACCGGTGCTACCACCCACTGGAGTCTGGCAGGACGGGTACAACCGTTCGCCAAACAGGCACCGATGCAGCTATTCGCTCAGGTCGGTCGCCAGTATCTGGCCGCCCGTGTACGCACCCCCAACGCGGTGGGTAACCGGGCCGTATTCAATCTCGGCATGGCCATGCCGGTACCGTTTTCCCATCAGATTCTGGACCGGCTGGGGGCACTCATCGCACTGCCGGTCAGCGCACCGACCATGGAGGTGGCCCTGTCGATCATCAACGCCGACAAGGACCTGGAGGCGGCTACCAAGCGGCTCGATGCCAACCAGTTCTCCTTGCGGGGACGCTGGTCCAACCCGATCTTCAGCAGCAAGGACTGGAACCTCAAACTGGGGCGCTTTGCAGGCGCAAATCTGGATCTGGACTGGCACCTGACCAAACCCCTCACCGGCAACGACAAAGGCTGGCAGACCCATATGGATATGCGTTTGGCGGGCGACTTCGGGCTGCCCTACACCCCCACCCTGCGCTACCGGGCCGGCACCCTCGACGGGCTGTCTTTCGGTCGTCAGTTTCTGGTGGGGCTGGACTGGACTTTCAACTGAATCAGCGGTGTACCGCCAGTCTGGATTGCAGGGTGTCACTCAGGGTGACCACCTGACGTAAGGCCGCTTCGGCCACGGTCATGTCACCATCGTTGCGGGCGCAAATGGCCTCTTGCACCGCCTGATGCAACTGCTGATGCAGTTGATTCAGGTGGTCCATCGACTCACTTCCACTGCGCCCGGCAGCCTGGTGGCGGCTCAACCAGCGGCCCAGTTCACAGGCGTGAGG
>JALWRU010000481.1 GCA_026994095.1 Nitrospira sp.
GTCAACTCCACCTGACCGCGCTCGGCGGCCTGTCGGTAAGCGGGTACGATCTGGCCCATCAACTGCTGGTGACAGGCCATCAAATTGGCCTTGTCGTCCGCATCATAATCCCGGCCCTTATCCACCAGCCCCTTTAGCACCGGCTCATCGCGCAGGAACATGGGGTCGCACCAGGCCAGATTGAACCACACCTGCAAATCCAGCAGGTCCTGATCGGTAAAGTAGCGGGCCACCCGTGCCAACGCCTCTTCGCTGGTATCGTTGCCACGCTTTTGCAGCAGGTCAGCATAGCGCGGGTGAGGGGCCACCATGGTGGCCGGATTGGCATTGAAAAAGGTCGATAGCAGTTCGACCCGTTCGCCGGTATCCAGTTCGTCCGGGGCCTTTAAGGTCAACACCATGTAGCGGTCACGGGCGGTACCGGTGGCGTAGTCCTCGATCTGTCCGAGCAGCGACGGCACCAGATTAAAGGTCTGACGCACGTTGGGGTACGGCTCCAGCACCTTGACCATGTCCAGATAGTCTTTGGTGCCGTGCAGGCGCACCCAGGGCAGAATGTACTCATCCGCTACCAGGTCTTTGTAAAACGGCTGGTGCATATGCCAGACCAGCGCCAGATGTAACGGGGGGCTCATGGGTGGATCAACACAGCAGACACGTCGTGTTTAGCGGCCGGAAGCGTCGTTGTCAGCGGGCGCTTCAAACAAAAATACCGTCTCACCGGGACGCACCAGCCCCAACCGCTCCCGCGCAAGTTGCTCGACCCGATGGGGGTCGGAGCGCAACGCCTCAGCGGCAGCGGTCAACTGCTGGATGTCCGCCTGCACCTGCGCAATTTCACTCCGGGTGCGGGCACTTTCATCCTGCAATCGTACCTGCGCGAGCAACCCCATACGACCAAACACCAGATAGAACATCAGGTAGGCGCCGAACAGCCCCAGGCTGATCCATAACATGACCCGCATGGGTGGCGTCTCGCCAGAGCGCCGGTTTTTCAGGGTGAGAGCCATCACCTAGAAGTTGTATTTCAACTGGGCGCTCAAGGACGACTGGTTGATCATCCGAAACTCGGTGGTCAGGTCCAGATGCCGATAAAAGTGCATGCTCAACCCGGCATAGACTCCCACCAGCGCATTCTGGTCCAGATCGGTGGCCACATTGGGGTCGGGCGTCAGCATCTCGCCCACCAGCCAGGACAGGTTCATGCCAGTGTATAGCCCTAAAAAGCGCCGTTTCCACGACAGCCCACCGTACACATCCCACTCGTTGTAACGCAGTTTCAGGGCGGGCTGACGGGTGTCGTTACTGGTGGTGTAATTTACCTGTGCACCGCCCCCTAAGGTCACCCCCCAGATGTCGAACAGACGCAGTTTGGCACCCGCCCCGAACTGGGGGCCGTAAGAATTGCCAAACTGGAGGCCACGGGTCGCCCCGTTTGACACCGTATCCGGAGCGTAGGTCTGCCAGAACTGCTGGGAGATGGTGACCGCACCAAAATCCACACGGGTGCGGTTGATGCCAAACTGGCCGTACAGGGTAATCAGAATATCGCGCCAGCCGGTCAGTCCGTAACTTTCTCGCGCCACCATCGACTGGCTCTCCAGCGTGATCGGAGAGTTCCAGCGCGACGAGGTAATGTCTCGCTCGCCACGGTCAAAGACGAGACTGTGATGAAAGCCGAACCGCTTGGCGTCCGGGTTCGGGTCGCCCATAAAGGCCGCCTGACCGGGCGTGGCAATCAGGCCAGCCCACAGGGTCATGAGCAGCAAGGCACCCATCCGGGGCCATCGGGAGAGCGAGACAGTCATAGCCTGTCAATATACCGCAGTTCCACCTCAATACCGCGATATGACATCAAAAAAAGCAACGACCACACCCGACCGGACCGGCCAGAAGGGGACGGTCAGCCACGGTAGGCTCAGCTTTTTTTGATGACAATACGGTGGTGCTGCCCGCCTTCCAGCAGGTCCATGGAGAGGATTTCGTGGCCATCATTACGCACACTCCTGGGCACGTTTTCGATCGGCTCACCATCATCCAGCAACACCGCCAGTTCGGCACCGGCGGGCATCATTTCGAGCTTGAGTTTGGTCTTGACGTAGTTCATGGGGCAGGCCACCCCTTTCAAGTCCAGCGTGGCCACATCAGGAGTAGCGGCTACCGCTGCCGGGGCTTCCGCTGCCGGGGCGTCCGGGGCCGCAGTTGCTGTACCGCCATCCACCGGGGAGGTCAGGCGCAGATCATTGCCCATGCCCTCATAAGCGGTCTCACACAGCCGCACAAAGTCATCGGCAGCCTTTAAGTGAGCGGTCACTACTGCCGCATCCGGGCTGCCACTGGCGTGCCGACCCAGGGCGAAGAAGACCGTCGCACAGGTGGCGGGCATCAACCCGGTGGCGACAAACTTTGCAGTGAACTCGGCAACGACCTCGGGGACCAGCTCGGCCTCCACCCCCTCGGTCACCAGCAGCGCCTGAGCGGCTGAGAAGACCGCATCGTCGGCGTTGGCAGCAGCGTCTGCCGTCTGTCCGCCCTCCATGTTGGTGGCCGATTTGGCAATCTGCTGACGGGCCTCTTTGAGGCCCACTTCGATTAGATCCAGCACCCCGCCCGCACACTCGCCGGGGCCCATATCCTCCAGCGCAAAGTCCTCATCGGCACCCAGATCCTGGTAGTAGGACGGATCGACTTCATAGCTGGGCAGCTCGGTCAACGACTCCAGCAACACCTTGAAGTGGTCCTTGTCGTGGCGGGCCACAAAGGCGTCAAAACTTTCGCCGCCCTGAC
>JALWRU010000482.1 GCA_026994095.1 Nitrospira sp.
TGTCACACCAGCTGTTGGTACCACCCCGATAGGCAGCCGCCGCAATGTCGGCATGCTGTACATCAACGCCACTATCAACCACCGCAATGACACTGCCTGCTCCGCGATAGCCCAGCGTCCACATATCGCGGGCGGTGATGGCATCCAGATTCCACAGGGAATTTAACGGGGTATTGTCGCCCGGTGTTGCCGCCAGCGGCGTGACCGGCATCTGTAACGGAGAATCGATCGAAATCTGCGCTTCAGGAAAGGCGGCTGCCAGCGCTGCGATGGTCTGGGCGTCGGCCCGCACCCCTACCGCATCGGCAATCCACAGGGAGCGGTAGGCCATCGAGGCATCGGTACCTATCTGCTGCTCCAGCGCCGCCACCAGCGAATGCTGGCGCGCCTTGGCCAGATATTTCATGGTGACTGCCGCCGCTTTGGCCTGGGCCTTGCGCGAAATATGGGGTGCCAACAGCGGGGTCGGAATCCCGCCCCCGGAAAACGACATGATCACCTGATGAACCTGCCGGGAGGGGCTGCTTTTCAGCAGTTGGCGCACCTCCGCATCCAGCCCGTAGGCGCTACCGATCGCAGGGGTCAGCAGGCCGATCAACCCGGCCATGCCGAGCTGTATCACCCGCGACGACCACGCCCGTTGCCGCCTGGGCCGAACGGCATCGTCAACTGTTATAGGATTGTGTTGGGTCACCAGGACACTCCCCACCTAAAGGACCTGCCAGTTCTTCACCTGCACGTCGCCGAAGCGAACCTCCACCATCTGACCCGATTTGATCACCTGATGAGGGTTGGAAAATAGAATGAAATGGATACGACCCACCTGGGACTTGGGCACCTTGGTGCGCAATTTACCCAGCATGGTCTGCGGCACTTCGGCCACCATGCCGCTGGCCGGGTCGACCACCTCCATGCGGAGGGGGCTGCCCTTTTTTTCCAGCTTACTGGCCAGCTCCGGGTCAACGACCCGATAGCGCAGGTCCAGCATATGGCCGCCTGCCACCGTGCGTAAGGAGACCAGTTCGATCCCCACCTCGCGCGCAAGCCGCTCTACCCCGGTGGATAGAGCGGCTGCGGATGTCTCATCCTGAGACCGCAAGGAATGTGTGTGTCCAGCGCCGTGTGAGCAGCCGATTGCCACCAACAGGGAACTGGCTACCAAGAGCCGGAAATGCCACTTCATGTGTTCTCTCCAAACGTCATCCATTGACGTTTTGCGCCGACCCTAGACCGGGGTCGGACCGTTCAAAAGTTTACGCCGTTTGAGGCCGATCAACAATGCCAGACCGGTGCCCATCAGCAACCAGGTACCCGGCTCGGGAACCGGCGCGGTCGCAATCGACCCGGTGAGGCTTAGGCCGTCCAGCAGGAAGTCCAAAGACAGGGGCTCATTGGCGAGCCACAAGGTACCCAGAATATCCAGGTCCAGGGTACCGGCAGCCGTCTTGGCAATGTCCAGGGTCGCGAGCAGGAAATCGTTGGAGCCGATCACCGCAGGGTTATTCAGATTGGTGTTCACGAACTGGCCCGGGGCGTACTCCATGAACCCGCCCAGACCGGTACTCAGGGTGATGCCCTCAAGCGCCAGACCACCGGTGCTGGAAGCAATGCCCATATCAAAGCCCAACAGGCTGTTGAGCGGGGCACTGGTGGTTTCGTTGTAGAACGCGGTCACGTCCAGCACCAGCCCCAGCGAAATATGGCCGCTGGCATTGGTTTCAAAGACGTTAGTGGACGGGTTGGTGCCCTCCAGCAGGGTGAGCTGGATCGGCACTGCCTGGGCCGATGCTGTTACCAGCATCATGCCCAACCCGGCCATCAGACTCGCGATTTTCATTTTTTTAGAAGCTAACATTACACATTCTCCTTCTTGCTTTTCTTCCTTGATATCACTGTGGCAAGACCCACAGAGAACCTTTGTTTACCCTGATCTAACAGCCCTATTGATTCTGGAAAATCTGGTTCCAGAGCTGCAGATCCGGGAAGTCGATCGTACCGTTGTTGTTCAGATCGCCGGTGCTTACCGCAGCGAACCCGGGATCACCCAGCGAGAGGCCCAGCGAATTGGTCAGCAGCGCGTAGTCCGCCAGATCCACCTGGCCATCCAGGTTCACATCTCCGGCCAACGGTCCACCCACCGGCGGGTTGATGGTCACCACCGCCGTCGACGATGCCGTGGCACCGCTCAGGTCAACCACCGTGAGGGTGGCGGTATAGGTGCCCACTGCCGTGTAGGTGTGGAACACCGACGGAGTGACGGTGTTCACCGACGGAGTCCCGTCACCGAACGACCAGCTGTAGTTCAACCCGGCGTTATCCAGCGGACTGATGTCCGAGGCACTACCGACCAGGGTGACCGGCAGACCAGTCGTGCTGGTCAGGTCCGGACCTGCATCCGCCACCGGCGCGATGTTGGCGATGTTGGCCACACTCTGTAACGGCGTACCACCATCGATGGTCAGGAACACCGCGTAGGAGCCGCTGTTGGCGTAGGTATGGTTGACGATCTGGCCATTGGCCGTACCGCCGTCACCGAAGCTCCAGGCGAAGGTGGTCCCTGCCAGCGCAGAGGCGTCGAAGGCCACCGGGGCGCCCTCGGCACCGCTTACGGTCGGCATTCCGGCACCACCAGTGCTACAGGTGTTGGTGACACCCGGACCGGCCACACGCTCATCGGCACCTGCATCGAAGCAGCCGTCGATGGGACGGGCATTGCCGTCGAAGTCCACACCCGGCGCACTCACCGTACCGCCAGAGAAGCTGCTCTCGCCGTACTGCAGTGCCTGCGAGTTGGTGACCACATGGTAGTCACCGGTCGGTGCCAGCGGGCTGAAGTGGATGACCACCGGTACCTGCAGCGGGTTGATGGCCACCTCACCTGCGGCCCGGATGGCCACGGCGGTCATGGTGTTGTCGTAGGAGTTGACGAACTGCGGATCCACACCAATCTGGTTAGTGGCACCGGAGCTCACCGGCAACGTTGCCAGCACCTGTGCGGAGAACATGTTATTGCTCACCTCCGACAGGACACCAAAGCCAAGGTAGAGTGACAGGTCGTAGGCACCCTGTAGAGACAAGGTCTCCGTAGCGTCACTCCAGGTGTAGGCGTTGTTGGCCCAGAACACGTTGTTAAACAGTGCCGGGTCGCTATGGCCCGGCTGACCACCCACCTGGAACGGACGGGTGTTCGGGTAGACCACCAGACCAGCACTATGCGGACCGTTGTCCAGCAGCAAGGTGCCTGCGGTAGAGGTGGAGATGTTCTTGGCCACGGTGTTGTTGATCAGCACCGTTTCAAAGGAGTCCTGAATCTTGATCGCACCCTGAGCACCTGCCAGGTTGTTCACAATGATGTTGTTCTCCACCCGAACCGGACCGTTTGCGGCCTGTTCGATATCCAGCGCAGCACCGTCCTCGTTCGAGAAGTTGCCCTGCAACAGGTTGCCAGAGATCTGTACCGGACCGGTACCGGCAGACGCCGCCCCGATCGCGGCCGGAACCGGCCCCTTCACCAGCACACCACCGGCATCGGTGAAGGACCAGTTGAAGAGGATGTCGTTCGACTCAATCGAACCCAATGCACCGGTGTTGGTGTTGATGATGGCAATACCACCACCCGCCGACGTGGTGCCGTTGGCACAGATCAGGTTGTCGTTGATACGGTAGTCGCTGACGCCGTTATAGACGCCGATACCACCGGCTCGCACCAGGGTGCCGTTGTGCAGCACCCGGTTGTGGTGAATCCAGGGGTTGGCAATGAAGTTGTCGTTCAGTCGGGGGAAGCCCAGACCAATGCCGCCACTGTAGCGACCGAAGTTATTCTCCACCTTGTTGTTACTGATAATGGTGTTGTCGGCGAAGGTATTCACGTGGATACCACCACCCAAACGGCCACCTTGAATGGTCAGACCATCCACATGCACTCCGTTGGCTCCGCCGTTCTTGCCCAGTACCGTGATGGTCGAGAACAGCGCGGTAACCGGCTGCTCGGCCGCCAGGTCCACCAGACCGGAGGCGGTGATGGCCGACAGGGTGTTCCCCCAGCTCGGGTCCACGACCGGGTCGAGGAAGGCCCCGTCAATAACGGTGGCCTCAGAACCAAAGCCCTGCAAGGTGATGCCCTTGTAGACGATCACGTTCTCACGATAGATGGTGGGGTTGCCCACCACGCCCGGAACCAGTACCACCGAACCGGCAGGGGCTGCATCCACAGCCGCCTGAATGGTGGTGGTGACCGTCACGAAGTTGGGGTTATAGATCGCCCCGGTAACGTGAATCGTGATGCCGTTGATCGCTTCGGTGTTATTGGCATCGGTCACAATCAACTGACCAGCGCCTTCCGGGGCACCTGCCAGCGACACCACAATCTGGGTATCCGACCAGCTGGTCGTCGTCAACGGCGTACCGTCCAGGGTCACGACCCCGGTGGCGCTACCGAAGCTGGTACCCGTCAGCGTAATGCTGTCAGCCACTGTGCCACGGGGCGTATCCACACCGTGCAGGCTCGGTACGGTACCGGCCTCACAGGTGATGTTCTGGTGGGCCAGGAAGCCGTTGATCGGCGTCAGCGCCATATCGGCGAAGTTGGCACCACCCGGATAGAACTGGAACACCATCAAGAGGGTGTTGTAGTTCGGGTTGAAGTTCGGATCAGGGTTATCGATCGGCCCACGATCGTTGGCACGCACCAGCAAGGTGTTGGGGCCAAGGCCGGTAGGCGAAGGCACGTTGACACGCTGGTTGGTGGGCACGAGGGCCTCAAAGAAGCCGTTCTGATCGGTGTAGACCCGAGCCACTTCCTTGCCACTGAAGTCCTTGATCGAGACCGGCACATAGGGCACACCCGATTTATCACCAAACTGGGGCACACCCGGAGTGGTTTCAAGGTTCAGGTTGTCGTTCACAAAGCCCTTGATGCGCGCCGGCAGCGGCACCTCGGTGAACAGGTGGAAATCAGCACCGGCGTTGTTACCGTTGGTGAGCGTCGCCACCTTGAGATTACAGTCGTTGCGGGTCTGACCGAAGAACGGGCTGTCGACCAGGGTTACCAGTCGCTCCGGACCGACACAACCAGCCGGGTTCAGCAGCGGAGCCACCGGGGCCGGACCGTTGCCATTCGGCCCCCAGGTGTCACCAGCGTTGATCACGTTGATGTCGTTGGCGGTCACCAATTTATAGTTATCCGGTACCACGACCTCAGTGAGGTACTTACCCGGAGCCAACGGCGAGCACAGCCCGCTATCCTGCGCATACAGTGCGTTGGGGTCACCCGGTACCGTGTCGTTACGGCAGTTCTCGAAGAACTGATAACCGCCATCGAACACACCCGGCTGAACCTGTGCCCAGGTGCGCAGCACCTCCTGACAATTGGGGTCCACGGTAGGCGCACCGTTCGGATCGAGGATCGGGCAGTTGGTCGGACGGCTGTCAGTGAAGCTGTCAGTCTGCACAGTACCCAGGATGCGACCCTTGCGGGCCTCACCGGTGACCGGATCGGTCTCCAGCAAACCGGTGACCGGGTTGAGAATCGGCTCGTACAGGTTGACGGTCACACGGGGAATACCCGGCTCCCAGGGGTCGGCAGCTGCATTGCTAGCATCAAAAGCGTTACGGGTAGTGCCGTACCAGACAACGCCGGAGATACCACCGTTCAAGGCGGTATAGTCGTTGCCAACCGAAGGGTTACCCACCAACGGATAGGCTTTTTTACCCCAGTTGATTTCGATGCTGGCACCTTCCAGCACAAAGTTGTTCAAGGTCAACACCGGACCGTGGTCCACCCGCTCGTCCGCCAAAGCGCGGCCCAGCAGCGGCAAGCCGGTACCGGCCTTGATGTGGGCACCGGTGGCACCCAGGCGGGCATAACCCACCGCCGGAACCATCCAGTGACCGAAGGGGAAGAAGCGGCGGAAGTGGTACTCACCTTTTTCATCGGTGACGGTACCATACAGGCCACTGCCATCGCGGCGCACCACGTCGACAGCCTCACCCGGAATCCCCTCTTCACCGGCATCCTGGATGCCGTTCTCGTTCTCGTCATAAAACACGGTGCCGTGCAACTGACCCCACCAGTCGGGGATCGGCAGTGGACGACCGGCCACGGTGGGCGAAGTCTCGAAACGCGGGTCGTAGACCTGCACGTCGGTCTCCACCGTGAATACGTTGGTGGCCGGATCGCGGGTCACCTTCGGCATGGAGGCCGTATAGATGGCCATGATGTAGTCCAGACCGTCGTCGAAGACCACGACCTGATAGGTGCCGTTGGGCACATTGGTGAACTCGAAGTTACCGTTCTCGTCACCACGGACCACCGCAACCGTCTGGTTAGAGCCGGACAGGTCGTTCAGGGCCAGCCAGGGACGGTCGACCGGAGTCACCGCACCATCCGGCAGATTGAACGGCGGCTGGGCAGCCTCCACCTTGTTGACGTGGCCGAAGAAGCGGCCCGTACCGGTGGTGTCACCCGGGTTACAGGTACCCATATCACACTGCTGCACAAAGCCGTGATAGATCATGCCGGCAGTCTCGATGGGGTAGATCCCCTGGCTACCTGCATGAGTGAAGGCATCGTTGATCTTGCTGCCTTCAATCGTTGTGGTCTGAATCCAGCCAGTGCCCGGCAGAGGCACCGCCTCCACCGCGTACTTGCCCGGAGCAATGTTGTCGATCAGCAGGAAACCGGTATCACCGGAGTAGCAGGTGCCGCCGGTACCCGGAATGACGTTGCCGCCCGCATCGTACTGGGAGCAGATCGGGTTGCCATGGACGTCCTCGGACACCAGACCGCCGTACTCATCAGAGATCACAATCTTGAACGGATCCACCACGCCGTTGCGAGAAGGCGCAGGCTCGGTGATGCGATCCCAGGCACCGTTCAGCGGTGCGGTATCGGTAAAGATCTGAACGGCGATACGGGCCACCGGAATCGGGTTCTTGTGAACCCCGACAGTGACACTGGTCACGCCGCCAGGACCGGCTTTAAAGCCGATGCCGTCCATGCGATGACGACCGCCATCCAGCGCTGCCTGACCGGTAACCGGGTTACCGGCACCGTCCAGCGGGGTGGTCAATACCTGTACATAGAAGTCACCATCCGGCAGCAACACGGTATTGCCGGTGATCGGGTCGGGGATCGTGCCCGAACGCACCACCGGGGTGTCGCTGGAAAAGATCTCTTCCGACGGGCAGGCCGGCGAACAGGTCTGTGTCTGCGGATTCACCTTGTGGGCATTGTCCACGGTGATGAGGTACTTGAAGTTGGGGATCGGCGTACCGGTGCCCTCTTCCAGCACAATCAACTGCACCGGGTTGGTGCCAGGAGGGCCAGCGGGAGGCGGCGCCACAGCAGTACCGGTAACGGTCAGGTCAAATACGCCCAGGTTGGCACCGCCACGTCCGTCACGGATGTGCACCTGCACCGGCACACTATAGGTGCCGCCGGTGGAGGAAGACGAGGTCCAGGTGATGACACCGGTGGTCGGGTCGATGGTCATGCCAGCAGGCTGATCAATCAGCGAATAGGTGACCGTATCGACCACATCCGGATCGGTGGCGACAATGGTCTTGCTGAATACATCACCGGCCAGAACCGTGGCGTTGCTCAACGTACCGGCAGTGAACACCGGGTGCTGGTTGACGTCCAGGTTCAAGGTGACACCAAAGGTGTTAGTGCTCAGCACAGTGGCACCGTCAGAAACCACGACCTGCACCAGCAGATCGGTCAGGCCGCCAAACACCTGGTTCGGGTCCCAACTGATGCGGCCGGTGGCCGGATCAATGGTGACGCCGGTCGGCACCGGAATATCCGGGTTGGGCGGGTTCGGAATCGGAATCAGACTATAGGTATGGGTACCGTCCAGGTTGCTGGCATCCAGCAACTCCAGATCGTAGACATAGGTCTGGCCCTGGTTCACCAGGGTCGGGGCGCTGTTCAGCGATACCAAACCAGTGGACAACGGATCCAGCGTACGCAGCATGGTAATCATACCGCCGGGGAACTGCCCCCAGTTATCTACATCCAACTGACGGTCGTAAATCGGGAACTGGCCAATGGCGTTCGGGGTCACCAGCACATCCTGGGTCTGGCCCGGGTTCAAGGTGACCGCGTAGGTCTCGCGCTGTTGCGGCACCGGGAAACCGTCGTCGGCAATGCGGGTCTGCACCAGACCCTGCCCGACCATCACGTGATCGGTAGAGCCAGCGTTCAGATAGCGCAGCAGTACCGTGTCGCCCTGTTTGGCATAAATCGCACTGGTATCCGGATAGGCTTTACCGTTGATCAACCAGTATTTGGGGTTGAAGTAGTTGGCGTTATAAGGCGCATTCGCCTGAACGCTGCTGTGCCAGGACGGGTCGATGTCGCTCAGCAACAGGATCCCCTCCCGGTTGTAAGTGGTCGGCGCGGCGGTGCCCGCGTAAGCGGTGTGGCTGGCAGCGGCGGCGTTATAACCGACCGGGCGCACAACCACAGCACCGTACAGACCCATCTGCACCTGCTTGGCCTCGTCGGTACCACTCTGGTAGAGGTAGGTACCTTCGTTGAGGTTGTTAATGGTATAGGTCCGGGTTGCCCCCGGTGCCACAGTCACCACATAGGAAGGCTTGACCGCCGCAGACTGATCGGTGATGGCCTCCACCCGCTGTCCGGGCACCATGAAGGATACCGGCACAGTCAGGCCGTTCTCCAGGTTGACGGTCAGAATGCCGTCGGTCACCTCCAGGATCGGCCCTGGAAGCTGGGCAGCGCCGCAGACGGCACCGTTACAGCTGGCAAAACCCCAGATGTGGATGGGTGCACCGTCCGGCATGGTGACCGAACCGGTCGTTGCCTTCAGGTCGTACGTTGTGGCGTTTGCAGTCCCCGCTGCAAAGACACCTGCGATCATCGTAACGATCGCCAACAATGCTATTTTGATACCGTTTTTCATGGCTGATACCGGTCTATTCGTGCAATAAATAAATGGACGTCATCCGTTCCGACAACTTACGGATGATTCGGGCAGAGTTGCCCTGTTTGGCAGATCATAATCAGAGTGAGCATGCCCCCCGGCCCCTCGTTCTGATTCTGCAATTCCTGTTCGTGATGGCTGTGCAGCGGGAAGTACATCTCGCCGTGCTGATTGATGTTGATCGCCGTTACATCGTTGGGTAGCAGCCCTTTCTTACCGAGGTACGGGCTACCGCTGTAGGTCTCACCGTAGTTCAGGTAAATGTTCGGGTTATCTACTACCGGCGGTACCACTACGGGCACGTTATCGACCGTCCCGGTGATGTCAAAACCGAAGTTCGGCTGGGCAGCGGCGTCCCAGGTAAAGATGGCATCCACCGTATGGCCCGGGCTCATCGCCTGGGTGAAGCGGTCACGGGCCAGATCGGCGACCACACCGATACCGTCAGGCTGGCTGCTCATCAAGCGGCCGTTCTCAGCGATGACGGTGGCATGGTTGCCGTGGTGATGGTACGGATGCAGATCACGGTCCATCGCGATAACCCGCAGCAAGACACGCTCGCCCGGATACATGGCGACCAGCGAGTCCATCGGCTGGTTGGGAATATAGGCCACGTTGGGATCAGACACGGTGTCCGGGAAGGAGCGACCGTTAATGAACCAGTATTCGGCCCGGTAGGCTGAACCCTGATAGGGCAGACCACGCTCCACCCGCGAATGCTGGGTCGGATCGATGGCACTCAAAATCTGGATATACTCCACATCATAGGCAGAGTCGGCGCTCAGATATGCCTGATTGGCTACATTGGGACGCACGATCAAGGCACCATACAGGCCCATATCTACCTGTTTATCCACCTGGGTGCCGCTGTGATACTGATAGGTACCTGCGTTGGTGGCCGTAAACCGATAGCTCAGGGTGTGGCCGGGGCCTGACGGAAGATCGGCGGTCAGGGAGCGCAAGCTCTTCTTGAGGCCTGCGGTGGTATAGGTCGGCATCACCGGCGCGAACGCCCCGCCGTCTACCGATGCCAGCACGTCGGACTGGCCGGGAAACAGAATCGAGACCGCATCGGCCCCTTGACCGCTGTTGTCCGGCAGGTTGTTGATGACGTTGATCGTCACCACATCGCCCACGTTCACATCCAGGGTCGGACCGGGATAGCGGAATGTACCGTTGTCGGTGAAGCTCCACATATGAAGCTGGCCGCCATCCGGTGTGCTGATAAGCCCACTGTTGGCAGTGAGGTTAAAAGTGACGTTGGCCGCGATGGCTGACGAAGCGCCCAGGGCCCCCGTCAAACCAGCCGCAAGACCTACGGCAACCAGTGCTTTTTTAAATGTGCCTGTCATGGCTATTTCCCCTAGAAACCCAGTGTGAATTCTCATCGGTATTCCTCGGCTTCTTAATGAATGTGGATTTCGGTAATCATGCCGTTACGATTCTCGGCACCGATGCCCGCTTCCCGATCTTCGCGGGAGAGGCTGGACTGGGTGTTCAGCTCGCGACCATACACAAAGTAGGTCTCTCCGGCGGTCAGGCCAGCAGTGTCCAGAATGATGTCGGCGGTTTTACCACCAGCCAGCGAGTAAACGTTTTTGCGGTAAGACATATCCACCCCGGTAGAACCACGCAGCAGGCGGGCATCTTCACCGACCACATGCATGGGAATGCCCGGCACGGTGATGGTGTGGGTCTGGTAGGCCAGGCTCACCACCCGCAGCAGGATTTTGTCACCCACGTTGGCGTCGATCAGCGCACCCCGCGGCTGGGAGTTGTAGTCCGCCTTGTAGACACTGCCCTGGTTGCTGAAGTTCGCATCGGCAAGCAGGGTGTCCGGGTAGCCACGACCATTAAAGGTCGAATAGGTGGAAGAGTACTCGCTCCAGGCGTTGGAGCCCTCCTGCACCGTCTCCAGATTGTGATGCATGAGCGGGTCAATATCGTGGATATGCAGGTCGGCGGACACGTCGTAGCGGGTATCCGGGGCCAGCCCACCAT
>JALWRU010000483.1 GCA_026994095.1 Nitrospira sp.
CGTAGCGGTTGGGGGTGAGCAGGCTGGTGTGGGGCAGGATGTGTTTAATGAGCGCCGCATGGCCCGCATCCGACAGCAGGCTGGTGCCAGAGCTGGCGGTGCGCACCGGGTCCACCACCAGATGGGGCACCGACCACCCCTCGATGATATCCCCCAAGGCTGCCACAATCTCATCATCGGCCAACATGCCGGTCTTGGCCGCCTGCGGCGGCATATCACTCAACAGATGGTGGAGTTGGCTGGCAAAGCTGTCGGCAGGCAGCGGGGCCACCTGTCGAACCCCCAGCGAGTTTTGCACGGTCAGGGCGGTAGGAAGGCCCATGGGGTGCACCCCAAGCCGGGTAAAAACGGCAATATCCGCTTGCAAACCGGCCCCCCCGGACGGGTCGGACCCGGCAATGGTGAGCGCCCGGAACGGCAGTTCAGGCGGGGTCATGTATGCCTGTGGGGTACCAGCAGCACCGACGCGCCAGCGTGCTTGAGTACCTTGTGGGAGACGCTGCCCATAAAGAACTCCTCCAGCCCGGACAGCCCCTTGGTGCCCAGCAGTATCAGGTCCGCCTCCACCGCTTTGGCGTGCTCTAATATCTGGCTGGCAGCCTCCCCTTCGGCAATCAATGAATGTACATCGCTCAACTGGCGCGGCAACCCCTCCCGGTCATCCTGCAGCAGCTTTTCCGCCTGTTGTTTAAGCGCTTCGCCCGCCTGATACAGGGGCGTCAGCACCGGCGGGTCCAGGTGGGCACCAGACAGGCCCAGCATCTGGTTGACCGACGGTACCACGTGCATCAGGTGTACTGTGGTGGCTTCAGGGAGCGGCAAGCGGTGCAAAAAACCGATGGCGGCGCGGGAGTCAGACGAGCCGTCCACCGGTAGCAGTAAGGTGAGTCGGTCAGGCGACTTGCGTACCGCCTTGACCACCCACACCGGGCAGTGGGCATGTTTTGCGACGGTTAACGAGATGGTTCCCAACAGCGCACGCAGCCAGCCGGTCAGCCCCAGTGCACCCATTACAATCAGCTCGCTACCCAACTCCTGCGCCACCTCAACAATCGTCTGCGCCGGGTGGCCCTCAACGATACGTTCAGCCACCTCAAAGCGGTCTTCGGCAAGCAGGTCGTGGGCCTGTCGCAGGATGGCATGGGCCCGTCGGTCTTCGTCGGTGCGGATGGAGCCGTCGTTGTGGGCTGACAGGGGGGTATCGCTAGGAACGTAGCGTGTTAACACATACAGCAGTGTCACTTGTGGGCGCTCGGTGAAGGGGGTGTTCACCACCTCGTCCACCGCCCGGAGCGAACCGGGGGAGCCGTCTACTGCCAGCAGCAGGTTCATTGTGACCACCCTCCTGTGTTCACTATAAGGGGGATGGCGGACCGGTTCAACGGCGTGGCCCCGGCAACGAGTCCGGCCTAGCCCTGCCCCAGCAACAGGGCGGCAATGCGCTTACGCTCCTCGGCATTTTTATAGCGAATTTCGATGCGGCCACTGCGTTTGCCTTCCTGCACCACCACCCGGGTGGAGAGGTGGGACTGGAGCTGCTCTTCCAGCGCCTCAGCCTGGGCCGATTTATGATCGGGTGCAGACGGCTGGGTCCGCATGCGCTCAATGACCGTTTCCAACTGTCGCACCGACAGCCCCTCGGCGATCACCTTGTTAGCGGTGTTGACCTGCTGGTCTGGCCGGGACAGGCTCATCAATACCTTGGCATGGCCCATGCTGAGCTGGCTGGCCAATAGCTGCTCTTGCACTACCGTAGGCAGGTTCAACAAGCGCAGGGTATTGGCCACGCTGGAGCGCTCTTTGCCAACCCGTGTGGCCACCTGCTCCTGACTGAGCCGAAATTCATTGATCATGCGCTGGTAGGCCTGAGCCGCTTCCAGCGGGTTCAGGTCTTTGCGTTGCAGGTTTTCCACCAGCGCCAGCTCCAGCGATTCGGCGTTGTCAGAGCGCCGCACCAGCGCCGGGACTTCGGCCAGCCCCGCCAGCTTGGCCGCCCGCCAGCGACGCTCACCCGAGATTAATTCATAGCCGGTATTTTTGGCCTGTCGCACGGTGATCGGTTGCAGGATCCCCTGTCGGCGGACGGAGTCGGCCAGTTCTGCCAGCTCCTGATCGTCGAATACCAGCCGTGGCTGGTAGGGGTTGGCAATGATCTCACCGACCGGGATGTTGCGCAGGTCGCCGGTCGTGGTGTCTGCGTCTCCGATGAGGGCTTGCAGCCCTTTACCCAATGCCTGACGGGCCATAGTCGTACTCTTGCTGTGTGTCGTTAGTGGCTAAGTGCCGGGGTGCGGGCGTCCTGACCGGTGCGGGACAGGATCTCGGACGCCACACTCAAATAGGACTGGGCGCCGTTGGAGGTAATGTTGTATAGCAGGATCGGGCGGCCATGACTGGGGGCCTCCGCCAGACTGATGTTGCGGGGAATCACCCTATCAAATACCTTGTCATTGAAATGGTGCCGTACCTCGTCGATCACCTGCCGGCACAGGTTGTTGCGTCGATCGACCATGGTCATCAGCAGGCCCAGAATCTGTAGCTGCGGATTCAGGTTTTTGCGTACCAGCTCCAGGGTGCGGGTGAGTTGGCCCAGCCCCTCCAGGGCATAATATTCACACTGTACCGGCACCACCACGGAGTCGGCGGCGGTAAGGGCGTTCAAGGTGACGATCCCCAGGGAAGGCGGGCAGTCAAGAAAGATGTAGTCGTACTGGTCCCGCACGGCGGCGAGGGCGTCTTTTAGGCGGCTTTCCCGGTTGCTGGCATGGACCAGCTCCAACT
>JALWRU010000484.1 GCA_026994095.1 Nitrospira sp.
AGGAGTTAGATAGCGAATACCTGTTTGACGACCTGTTCGATATTTTAGAGAAGCGCGCCGATGCCATGGTGCAACTGCTCACGCAAAAGTCGTGGGACGCGGCCATGATCTGCTTTACCGAGACGGACCGTCTGCACCACTACTTCTGGCGGGCCATCAACCCGGAGTATCCCAAGTACCACAGCGACAAGGTGACCCGCGAGCGGGAGCGTTTCAAGGCCCTGTATGCGCGGCTGGATGAACGCATCGGCGACCTGATGGCCGCAGCCGGGGACGATACCAATGTGGTCATCATGTCAGACCACGGCTTTGATGCGCCCCCGTTGAAGCGCTACAACCTGAGCCACTGGATGATGGAAAAAGGCTGGCTGGTACCCGGCGGCGGCAGCAGCGGTGACGGCCCCCCTACCAAAGGCGGCGACGGCAGCGAGGCCGCCCCCACCACACGCACCTCGTCGCCCTGGTTCCGTATGGGGCGGGTGTTGTGGCAGAAGTGGGTGCCGGATGCGGTACGGGAGCAGGTCTACGCCAAGGTCGGTTATAACCCGACCCCCACCGGGGTGGACTGGCAGCGCACCCGCGCCTGGTCGTTTGGGGTGAACAACAATCTGGGGGCGGTCTGCATCAACGAAACCGACGCCAGCGGCGAGGGATGCGTGGCAAAGGGCGCCGAACTGGAGGCCCTTACCAAAGAGATTATCGAGGGCCTTACGACCCTCACCGATCCAACTACCGGCCAGTTGGTGGTGCAGGAGGTCTACCGGCGTGAAGAGATTTATGACGGGCCGTATCTGGAGCGTTTCCCCCATGTGCTGTATCTGCTGAACCCGGCCTATGAGGCTGACATGGAGAGCGGCTTTGTGATCGCCAACGAGCGGGTTCCCAAGGCCATTCCGTACCCCAACGGGCGTGGCAACCACCGCCCGGAAGGCATCTGTATTGCCACCGGGCCGGACATTGTACCGGGGGATAAAAGCGAGTACCCGCTGGCCAGCATCATGCCGACAGTGCTGCATCTGGTGGGGCTGCCGGTGCCGGAGGATGTAGACGGACCGGTGATGACCGACTACCTGAGCACCGATCGGCAGGATGTCACCCAAGGCCCGTCCAAGTCGTGGAACGCGGGCGATCAGGTGGAGCCGACCGCCGAAGAGGTGGAGAGCCTGCAAGAGAAGCTGCGCCAGCTTGGCTACATGTAGCGCCTGCAGGTGACCACCAGTACGGTCATTATTTGCACCCACAACCGGGCGGAGCTGTTGCGCTGCGCGCTGGATGGGTTGGCACGGATGCAGGTGCCGGAGGGTGGCTGTGAAGTCATCGTCATCGACAATGCCTCAAAGGACGATACCCCGGCGGTAGCAAAAGCGGGGCTGGCCAGGCTGCCGGTGCCCGGTCGGTATGTGCTGGAGACCACCCTTGGCCTGTCCAACGCGCGCAATCGGGCGGTGGTCGAGGCGACCGGTGAGGTCCTGGCCTTTTTAGACGACGACGCCATCCCTGAGCCGGACTGGCTGGTGGCGCTGCTGGCGGTCTATGCAGACCACCCCAAAGCCGAGTGTGTGGGTGGGCAGATTCAACTGGACTGGCGCGACCCGATCCCGGACTGGTGGCACGCCG
This sequence comes from Nitrospira sp., assembly GCA_026994095.1. Lineage (GTDB taxonomy): Bacteria > Nitrospirota > JACRHL01 > JACRHL01 > JACRHL01 > JALWRU01. Next base: position 1,618 of record JALWRU010000484.1, read on the forward strand.
GGATGGACCACCATCTGAGCGCCATCGACTACGGTGATCGTGTGCGCCAGCTTACCTATCCCCACTACCCCTTTGGGGCCAACCTGTCGTTCAAATCCACCGTGTTTGCCCGTGGGCGGCAGTTCAACCCGGAGTTGGGTCGACGGGGGGTGGTGCTGGCGGGTGGTGAGGAGGTGGACCTGTGCCTGCTGGTAGAGCAGGACGGTGGTGAGGTCTACTACGCCCCCAACTCACTGGTGTGGCACCGGGCCGACATCAGCCGCGCCAATGTGGACTATCTGTACGACAAGTCGGTGTTGCATGGCCGCTCCTGTGCACAGATGGAGTATGACCATTTCGGCTTCGATTTTCGTATCCGCAAGGCGGTCAGCTTTGCCCTGCACGGCCTGTGGGCGTGGGCGCGGGGGGACCGGACCATCGAGCAGGGCTGCGACCGCCGTTTTTGGCTGGCCTATGTGCGGGAGAGCCTCAGGCGGGCGTTTGTATGACGGGCCACGGCCAGATTTCGGTGGTGGTGGCCTCCCGTGGTCGACCGGAGGCGATCCGCCGCTGCCTGACCACCATTGTCGCTGCCGCCACCGAGGCGCTGGGCGAGATCATTGTGGTGGACCAAAGCACCCCGCCTTATACCGGGCTGGCCGAGATCGTCGCGGCGGCGCCGGAGGTGCGCTTTCAGCACCTGACCAGCGACACGGTCGGGGTCTCCCGTGGCCGCAATCTGGGCATTGAGGCGGCTACGGGCGAAATTATCGCCTTTACCGACGACGACTGCATGGTGGATGACAACTGGATCGCCGCCATCGCCACCGCTTTTGCTGACGACAGGACGCTGGACGGGCTGACCGGGCGGGTCGCGGCCATTGGCGACGGCGATCCCGATATCGTACCGACACCGCTGGTAATGGCCACGCAGCCCGCCCGCTTTTCACCCACCGGCGACCCGTCGGCCCACGGCGGCGCAGGTAACTTTGCTGCGCGTAGAGACGCCTTGCGGGCAGTGGGCGGTTTTGATGAATCGTTAGGGCCGGGCAGTGCCATCCCGGCGGCGGAGGACATTGATCTGCTCTACCGGCTGGTGCAGAGCGGTCATCACCTGGCGTTTGTACCGTCGGTGCAGATCAGCCATGAGTCCTGGCGACCGGTGGAGGAGCTGCTGGCCCTCA
>JALWRU010000485.1 GCA_026994095.1 Nitrospira sp.
CCGCAAACAGGTTACACAAGTGGGGGGATCACGTTTGGTTGAGCGACGCGCCGGTCACCGGAGGGGATCGGGGGGGATCGCATCCGGTGACCGGTTCCCAGGGAGGTTCATCGATCCGAAGGGGGCTCCGCATACCCACCAGTAGTGGAGCCACAGACCGAAGAGGGGGCCCGGGGAAGGGCGTTTAGCTCAAAATCAGTACGGCGCCAATCAACAAATAGACGGCGGGGCAACAGGCGATCCGGCAAGAGCATTCGCTCAGGCGGTGACTACGTCCCGATTTTTGCTGTCTGCCAGGTTCGTTCGTCATGAGCCGTCCTCCGGTCAATTCGTTCGATGCCGTTACGCAAAAAGAAATTTGCAACACTTGTGCCGCTTTGGAATGTTGGCAGGGGAGACGTGCTTTTTTATGGTGTTTGACGGTGGAAAAAACCATGAATCAACCGGTGTTTTAGGTTCAATCCAGCTGATATTAAAGAGTTTATTCTGCTGACATAGCCACGTGAGGAATGACCGGATTTTTTTGTGGCGGGTGGGCTGTCGGGGCCGAAAAAGCGGGGGGATTTGCCCGGAATTGGGCAACGGTTAGGGAAATATAGCAGGCTTTAGCCGGTCCACAGACTGCCTCAGCCGGTCCGCCACAGATTGCAGCCACGCTTCCGGCAGGGGGGTGGCGGCAGACCGGGCCGGGGGCCGGGCCACGGTGTAAAGCTGTACCGTTAGTGGGTGTGCGCCCTGTCCGATGGTGGTGACGCGGTCGATATAGGCGTCGATTTCGTTGGGAGGAGGGTCTTGTTCGTGCCAGCGAAACCAGCAGCTTTGCAGGGTGAGCGGGTAGCGGCGGGCGGCCTGTGTAAGGTTGTCGATCACCCGTGAAAACGGCACCTGGGTGCCACACATGGTGGCGTAGTAGTCGTCGGTACCGGCATCGAGTTTGGCCCACAAGGCTCCTCCGGCGGACACGATCTGGTCGATGGCGCTGGCTACCGGCGGCAGGTGCAGGTGGGTGGCATTACTGATGACCACCACCGGAATGGGGGGGGTGCCGGTCTGCCTGGCATGGTCGGACAGCAGCGCCAGCACCTGTGCCGACAGGGCCGGAAAGATGGCCGGCTGGGTCGGCTCGCCGTCGCCGGAGAAGGCCACGTCGCAGATTCGTCGCTGAACTGCCGGAAGATCGGCAAAGCGTGGCAACTGCCACAGGGGGCCTTGGGCCGCCTCCAGCAGGGCGCTCAGTTCGGTCATCAGGCGGGCGGTATCGATGGTACCGTCTGGCGGCGGCATGGTGGTGCGGTCTACCTGACAGTAAACACAGTCAAAATTACACCGTTTGTCGCGGTTGAGGTTGATGCCGATGGAGAGGCCGCCAGAGCGGCGCGAAATGACCGGATAGACATACCGGTTTTCGGCAAAATCTCGTGGGTGGTGGCGCTGTTCCCGTGCCAGCGGCAGAGTATCGGGGGGGGAATCCATGCCCGCAGTATACCGGTAGCGGCCTGCTTGGGGGGTTCCATCCGGGCGGTAAAACTCGATAGAGTAGCACCATGCGCCCCCCCACCAATTCACCGGCGATTATTGTCGCCTTGGGAGACTCCATTACCTGGGGTTATCCCCACGGCCCCAGCGTGAGCTGGGTGGCCCGCGCCTCCGAGCGATTAGGTAGCCACATCCACAATCTGGGGGTTAACGGCGACAGTTTTGTGGCATTGCGGCGACGGGTGGATATGGTGGTGGCGCTGGCCCCGAAGGTCTGTATTGTCAGCGGTGGTACCAACGATGTGAGTCTGGGCCGGTCGGTGCCGGATATGGCGCAGGATTTGATCGAGATCGTTACCAAGTTGACCGACCATCACATCACCCCGGTGCTGGGCATGCCGATCCCCTATCTGGACAAACATTGCGAGCGGGAGCTGGCCAGCCTGCGCCATTTTATGAATGGTCTGGCGGGGATTCGCAAACTACAGGTTGTACCGTTTCATACCGTATTTGTGGATGAAGAGGGGGAGCCGGTGCAGGACTACTATGTGGATGAGGTGCATCCCAGCCTGACGGGTTATGCCGCCATGGCCGAACTGGCGGTGGAGCGGCTGGCGATCCATATCAATGGCGGGGTATGAGCGAGCGGTTCGACCATCTGGTCATCGGCGCGGGTCCGGGCGGGGTGGCCTACGCCGAGACGGTTCTTGGGCGGGGTGAAAGCGTGGCAGTGGTCGAGGCGGGCAGCCTGGGCGGCGTCTGTCTGAACCGGGGTTGTATCCCCACCAAGGGGTTGTTGCAGCCCCCGCATGTGGATGGCATTGCTGCACGCACCGCCGACAACCGGGCCGCCATCGACAGCCTGCGGGCGGGGATTGTCCGTCAGCTCAAGGGGGCCACCGTGCTGACCGGCACGGCCCGTCTGCTGGGTTCGGGGCGGGTGGAGGTGGCGGGTCACGGGCCGGTGAGCGCCGATACCATTGTCATCGCTACCGGCTCGCGCCCGCGACCGTTGGAGGGGCTGCCAGTGGATGGCCGTTATGTGATCGACAGCGATCAGGCGGTGGCACCTGAGCATGTCCCGGCGCGCCTGCTGGTGGTGGGTGGCGGTGCGGTGGGGGTGGAGTTTGCCGATGTATTTGAGCAGTACGGGGCCACGGTCACGCTGGTAGAGGCGGCTGCGCGGCTGTTGCCTGGGGAAGATGAATGGCTGTCGAAGCAGTTGGTGCGGGGTTTTGCCCGTCGGGACATTGCCATCCACACTGCCACCACCGTATCTGGAGTGACCGTCGAACCCGCTGC
>JALWRU010000486.1 GCA_026994095.1 Nitrospira sp.
TCGCAGGCGTTGGCCGCGAAGACAGCAGTTGAAGCCCTCACAGGGCGTGGCCCTCGCTGGAGATGGGAACGTCGTTGTCTACATTCTTAACTGTCTCGACATTAATAACTAGCCTGGTAAATAGAAACCAATTGTTCCATCATTGGCCCCAATGGGTGGTTGTGAGCCTGAATGAGATGGCTATTTTTGTGAGGGGGGAGGCTGCCCACAGCCTGCAGGTGGTCGTCACATTGGTGCTCTATACTGGTCCTCCCCCAGTGCGGGGTGCTATATCGGGGATGCCATTTCCCGGTAAGGTGGTGCGGTGGACCAGTAGATGAGTAGCCTGTGGTGCCAGACCCGGAACAACTAACACGGCAGTGGCATTTCAAGCAGATGCTGCTGGATCGGTTACAGCGCGCCCGTGGCCATATGAACGCGGCAGAGCGCAAGGTCAATTACGAGTTGGAGCGGGCCTTGTGGTCTGGCCATCAGGTGCGGGCGCGGGTGGCGGAGATCCATCTATGGCTCGACACGCCCCCGGCCAAAATGACCGAGAGCGGTCATTATCTTACCCGTGAGGCGATGGCGGACCGCCTGCAGCGATTGCAGGAGATGGGGCCTGCGAAAGGTCTGCAAAACGCGCTGGAGGCCACCGATGCGGCCGAGCAAGCGCTGCTGGCCCATCAAGATGATGCCCCTTTTGATTTACCCCTGTCCGATCAGGAGAGGTTGCGGCTGGAGGCCTCAATCGAGCGCAGTAGCGAGTACCACCGCTGCCTGTACCGGTTGATCGATCAGGCGCGCAACAACATCTATCACCGCTTCAAGCGGGTCCGGGTGGGGCAGTGGGCGCAGGTAGTTAAGATGGAGGATGGCCACCTGCGACATCTGCCACAGGTGGGGGTGGTGAGGTTTTTTCATCCGGGCAACGCCTGCCTGTTTATCCCCGCAAGCGCCCGCTCATCGAGCGGTGACAGGCTCACCCGCTACGACACGGATCAATACGATCTGTGGCCTGCTGCGCCTCCCTGCGATCCGCCACCGATTACAGTACCCGCCTACTACGGGCTGTATCAGGTCTGGAGGGAGTGGGGCGAGGTCACGGCCCTTAGGCAGCGTGACAGCTTTGCTGCCGACCTGCGACTGTCCTATCTGATACTGGAAGTCATCGAGGAAATCGAGCAGTGCTGTCACCTGTTGGGCCGCCATCCAGACGCAACGGTCGTTCCCGAAAAGAGTGACAAAGCGCAGCAAAGATCGATCCCCAAAGAGCTGCTTGCAGGGATCGATCAGGCAAAGGAGCAAGCCGACCGGATGCGACTGCAGGCAGAGCGCATCTATGACGATGATGAAGCCCCCGGTGATGCCACCCAGACGGCGCTGCAACTGGATCAGATTGTGACGGTTGTCACGCAGGTATTACATCGGCTGGAGCAGTTGATACGGCCCCATCTGGGGCTGAAAGTGGGCGACCGGGTCAGTCTGGATCAGGGCTGCGCAGGGAAGATTGTGGCGATCGACGGCCCCTGCGTGAAGGTGGCTATGGAGAGTGGTGAGCAGCGACAGGTCCGCCTGTTCAAGGACTGGCTACAGCGCGGCCCGGTGTCAGAACAGGAGGCCGATTACCGTGACGATAGTTGGGTGGACGACGCCGACTATGAAGAGATCAATATGGAGTTAGGCAACCACCTGGACCCGTATGTGCGCGGGTTGCTGTAGGTCTGTAGCCATTTTGTGGCGTACTCAGCTACTGACAGGAAGATGAGGTGCAGGAAACAGCGTAGTTTTTCAGGTTTTTATCTGGAGAGCGGGTAGGGGAGGCCACCGCAGGTAGTCGATACCGCGTTGGCTGAGGGACCCGGCAGGCGGGCATCAAAGGCCCTCAGGCGACACCCAAGGGGCTGCGCCACGGCTTCGACATCGCCGCCATCTATGCGGATACAGTCGGGGAGGAAGGGTCGGCCATCGCCGGGCGGATGAGGTAAGGAAATTCTGGTCAGAACGCAGTGGTAAGACCCTGTCGGCCCAGCACGCGCATGATCTCCACGGCACCTTTGTCGATCCGGTAATAGATCGAATGGACCCCGCACACGCTGCGCCGGTAGTCTTGGCGGATATGATCAACGGGTGGGTATAGTGTGGGGTGCTCCGCCAATGCCGAGAACCGCCGCGTCAGTTGATCACGGTATCGATCGGACTGCGCCACCCCAAAATGCGCGTCCCCGTACTCGGCAATCGCGATCAGGTCTTCTCTGGCGGCCTTGGAAAGCCGGTAGTCAGCCATTCCGTGCTCTGTGACGTTTCCTGGCTTCTTCCCATATTTCGTCAACGGTGCTGTCGCAGAATCCGCTTTGCTCACCCTCAATCAGTGCCGCACGAATGGCCTCGATCTCGGCAGGTGTTTCCTGCTCCCGCAGTTGCCGCTCGCGGATCAGCTCCCGGATCACCTCGCTCTCATTACCGAAATGGCCGGATTTGATTTTCTCCTTGATCCAGCTATCTTGCTGGTCGGTCACTGAGATACTTTTTTTGACCATCGGCATGGTGTGTTCTCCATCATGGATGAGGAATAACTCCTACTTGGTAGGATATTATACCACTGCAAGGGAGGTCAGACCAGCCGGAACCAGGCAACCCGCATCACAAGGGGGGGGCAAAAAAAACAGCGGCAAAAATGGGTAGCATTTTCTCGTAATGAAATTGGAGGTGATCCTGCGGCAGGCAGAGGCGGGCACACCAATACCTGAGCTATGCCGGAAGCACGGCATGAGCAGCGCCACCTTTA
>JALWRU010000487.1 GCA_026994095.1 Nitrospira sp.
CTGCTCTGCCGAACATGGCCGTGGGCTGGACGACCTGTACGATGCGCTGGCCGAGGTGCTGCCCCACGACCTGCCCGACCCGGAGGAGCAGGAGGGCGACCCGGTCACCCGTGTGGCCGTGGTGGGCCGCCCCAACGCGGGCAAATCGACCCTGATCAACCGGCTATTGGGTGAAGACCGGCTGGTGGTGAGCGATGTGGCCGGTACCACCCGTGACGCCATCGACTCGGTGGTGACCTACGACGAAACCCCCTACCTGTTTATTGATACCGCCGGGATTCGCCGCCGGGGACGTATCGATAAAGGAGTCGAGCGGGCCAGCATCACCCGCGCCATGACCGCCATTGAACGCTCCGAAGTCGCGGTAATCCTCATGGATGGCGAAGAGGGCATCACCGAGCAGGACACCAAAATCGCCGGCCATGTACTGCTGACCAAACGAGGCTGTGTGCTGGTGGTCAACAAATGGGACACCCAAAAAGGCGACTCGGAGGCCAGAAAGCGCACTGAAAGTGAACTGCACCGCCGCTTCCCGTTTTTGACCTTTGCACCGGTACTGTTCATGTCGGGCCTCACCGGCATGCGGGTGTCACGACTGTTTGAACAGGTGGATGAGGTGGCCGAATCGTTCCGCCGTCGTATCCCCACCGGCGAATTGAACCGGGCCGTCAACGATCTGATCGCACGCCAGTCGCCACCCATGCTGAGACACCGCCCGGTGCGGATCTACTACGCCACTCAGGTGGCCGCCGCACCGCCACGTTTTGTGCTGTTTTGCAACCAGCCGGACGGGCTGGAAAAGGGGTATTTACGCTACCTTGAGAACGGCCTCAGGGAGCGCTTTGGCTTTACCGGAACCCCCCTGACTATCTCGGTACGTCACCGGGACAAAACCAAGCGCTAACCGCCCGGACCGGGCCCCTTAGGCCGTGGTCAGTTTGTAGACCACCTGCGAGCGGGAGGTTACCTCCATCTTGGCCAAAATCGCCTTGATGTGGTCCTTGACTGTATGTTCGGAGATAAACAGCAACGCGGCAATCTCCCGGTTACCTTTGCCGTGATAGAGCATGCGCAACACGTCCTGCTCTCTACGGGAGATGCCGTAACGACGCCGTACCGCGTCAAAATCGACCTCACGGGCGAGGCTGACCTGATCCATCCAGACCATCACCATGGTGCCTGCCCCCCCCTCGGGAGGAGGCGCACCCAGCGGCCAGTCGGCTTCGCTGTGGAGTAGGTCGGCCCGTAGCCCATAGAGGGTGTCACCATCGGCGAACACTGCCATCGGCGCGTCGGTTTCGCCATCCAGTAGTGACAGGCTGCGCTTGGCCAGTGCCACCACGGTGTCGACCATCGACATGGCCGGGCCGTCCTCCTGCGAGGACGATAACGCTGTCATCAAGGTGGCGGCCTGACGGCTACGCCAGATGATCTCACCGGCCCGGTCAAGCAAGACCACACCGGGCAGCTGACGTTTGCTCAAGATAGCGATGGGATCGGGGGCGACAGCGGCCACAGCGGTTCCTCCGGGCAGTACAGGGTTCCCCCTCTTGTCGGACAGCTGTACCTGAAATCTTGAATATCACCCCACTCAATCGGCTGGACAGCCAAGCGCAGGATGGGCCACCATGGGCGGGTTTTTTTCGTTTGCCACAGGACATATGCCCCATGCTCAAATCGATCCAGCGTTTTTACAGCCGCTATATCGGCGTTGAAACCGAAGGTATCACCTCCAGAGAGGCGACTGCGGACAATCTGCGGCTGGCAGCTGCGGCGTTACTGGTGGAGGTCACCCGTGCCGACCGGCAGATCAAGGCCGAAGAGCGGGAGGTCATGTTGCAAACGGTGCAAAACGCTTTTAATTTGACTGAAGACGAAGCCGCTCAACTGATCGAGTTGGCCGAGGCGGAGACCGACGCCTCGATCTCCCTGTTCCAGTTCACCCACCTGATCGACAAGGGCTTTTCGCTGGAGCAAAAGATCCGCGTAATCGAGATGATGTGGCAGGTGGTGTTCGCCGATGCGGTGATGGAAAAACACGAAGAGGCGCTGGTGCGCAAGGTAGCAGGCCTGCTGCATGTGCCTCAGCGGGAGTACATTGACGCCAAGCTGCGGGTGCGGGAAGGGTTGTAACGGCCCGCGATCGCCCAAGGCAAATTCAGCCGATGCCCAGCCCCTGCATCAGGCTGCTTAAATGACTGGCGATTGATGCGGGCATCTTCACCACCATCCATACCCAGGGCGGTGTGCCAAAGGTGACTGCGGGCACCAGTAAAAACGTGGCCCCCATGGAGGCCATCAACAGGGTGGAATTGCGTAACATGCGCATGGGTTAGCTCCACATGCCACGGGTCCGCAGATCGACCCAGATCAGCACACCCACCACCATAATCATAAACACAAATATCAGCCGTGACTTGGCCAGCAGACCCATCACAAATTGCATGGCCGGGGCGACAAACACACGCACAGGACACCCTCCTTCCAGACAGGGTTTCGCTGGCAGGTTGGCGGTCTTTATCAGAAAAGACCCCTTCCTTTGCGTCGCGCCCTCACAGACACGTTGCCTTTTTCAGCCGTTCACTGTCGGCAGCGCAAACCGCCCTACCGACTTGTTGCACACTTATTAAGCAATCGCCGTGCCGCTGACCATACCAACCCTTTTGATATTAGCATAACCATATGTTTTTATTATTATTTTCACTGTAACAGTCCAGTATAGATCATACGGATACTCACCCATTAACCGCCTGATTATCAGGCAA
>JALWRU010000488.1 GCA_026994095.1 Nitrospira sp.
TTTCCGGTGATGGTCGGCCTGACCCTGGCGCTGTTCGTGATGGCCTACGGCTTTCGAGGGAGCGACGGCTGCATCAACCGGCTGGAAGGGGCCATCCTGCTGGCTGCCTTTGTCGGCTATATGGGCTGGCTCCTGCATATTGAGGGGCTGATCTAAACGAGTCGTCAGGTCACTGCTAGTGGGGTCCAGCAGTACTGTGTGGTGGGTCGCCCGCATTCGGTTCGGCGGTAAAATAGAGCCACAAAAATCCGCTGATCCCGGCCAGTGCCGAGGCCAGCAAGATGCCGGTTTTGGCAATTAACAGATCTTGAGGATGGCTGGCAAAACCCAGTTCGGCCACAAAGATCGACATGGTAAAACCGATCCCTCCCATCAGCCCGACGCCAATGATGTGGCGAAAGTTCAGCCCTGCGGGCAGTGTCGTCCAGCCCAGTTTGACCGCTACCCAGCAGAAGCCGACGATGCCCAGAAGTTTGCCCAGCACCAGACCGGCGATGATGCCGCTGGCGACCGGATGGACGATCACTTCACTCACTGACGACCAATCCACAGGAATGCCCGCGTTGGCCAGTGCAAAGATGGGGATCACCAGATAGGCAGACGGCAGGTGCAGCTTGTGCTCCAGCACCTGCGCCGGGGCCTGTACCAGACTGACACCGTTGCCCAGCGCCTGCACCTTGTCGCTCAACAGATGGTTTTTAAGGATATTGGGCTCGCGCTGGTAGGCTTCCCGAATCTGCTCCACCATGGAACCGATCTGCGACAAAAACCGGCGCGGGTCGTATTTGGGCCGCATGGGGATGGCAAACGCCAGCAGGATGCCCGCCAGGGTGGCGTGTACGCCGCTCTTGAGCATGGCCACCCACAGCACCACTCCCAGCAAGAGATAGGGCAGGGGAGTGCGTATGCCGCCCCGGTTCAGCGCTGCCAGCAGCCCCAGCACCAACCCGGCCACCGCCAGCGCTGGTAGGTAGAGGGACTCGGTATAGAACACCGCAATCACCACCACTGCGCCCAGATCGTCCACAATGGCCAGCGCCACCAGAAAGGTCAGCAGGTTTTTGGGGATGCGGTTGCCCAGCAGCGCCAGGGTGCCCAGGGCAAAGGCGATGTCGGTGGCCATGGGGATGCCCCAGCCGTCAAAGGGATGCCCTTGCGGGTTGAACCCCATATAGATCAGCGCTGGAATCAGCATGCCGCCGATGGCTGCGAGGATCGGCAACAGGGCCTGTTTGGGGTCGGCCAGTTCACCCACAAAGATCTCGCGTTTGAGCTCCAGCCCCACCACAAAAAAGAAGATGGCCATAAGGCCGTCATTGATCCAGTGGTGGATCGATTTGGACAGTTGAAAGCCCTCGATCCCCACCGTAAAGGGCAGTTCCAGCAGATGGTGATAGGCTTCAGCCCAGTGGCTGTTGGCCAGATAGAGCGCGCTGGCGGCGCACAACATCAGCAGTACACCACTGGTGCTCTGGCGGTGGATAAACTCTTCCAGCGGTGACAAAACCCGCTCGAAGACAGCCTCCCACGGCGCTACATACTCTTTCCCGCCCGGTTTTTTCATACCATCCCTAGCCTGTTGGTTTGACACAGTACTACCACAGCAGGCAGATGCTTGGCGACCGAAGGTTGGCCGGGAGTGGCGGCGGCGCAGGCGCTAATGAGCCAGCATCTCTGGCTGATTACAGGCTGATTACAGGCCGCTTAGTGGCCGTTGGTATACCGCATTTTCAGCAGTTGGGTGACCGCTGGCTTCGGTTCGCCAGTCTGGGTCAGGCCGACTGCTTCTGCGGTCAGGCCGAGCAGCCCGTTGGCGTCGATCTGACCGGCAAACCGTGCCCGCTTGGGAAACGGGCAGCGCCCTAGCTTGATATGGGCGACAAATTCATCGCGGAAGTATTTTAAGGCCGCACTCACCGACGGTACCGCTCCCGGTCCCAACCCGCAGACCGCCCCGGTGGGGACGTAGTCGCAGATCATCTCCAGTTGAGACAGGTCGGCCATCACCCCGTGACCCGCTTCAATGCGGGTGAGAATGTCGTAGAACTGATAGGTGCCTTCCCGACAGGGGGTGCATTTGCCGCAGGACTCGTCTCGGTAGAACAGCGCCATCGTGGCGGCTGCATCGACCATGCACACGTCCTCGTCAAATACCAGAATCGAGGCCGTCCCGAATTCGCTGCCGAGCGCGCTCAATTCGGCTGGTGCCATGGCCACGTCAAGCAGCTCCGGGGTCAACAGTGCGGTGGATGTGCCGCCCGGAATGACGGCCTTGATCTTTTTACCGTCGGGAATGCCGCCGCCCAGGTCTTCCACCATGCGGATCAGCGGCTGGCCGGTAACACACTCATAATTGCCCGGTCGGCTGACGTTGCCCGAGATCGAGAACACCCGTGTGCCGGGGAAGTCTTTGGTCCCCAGCCCTGCATACCAGTCGCCACCATGTTCGACAATGGCGGGGATGGTGGCCAGCGTCTCTACGTTGTTAATGGCGGTGGGGCGGTTGTCGTAGCCGGACACCGCCGGATAGGGCGGTTTTTGCCGGGGCATGGGCCGTCGGTCGGCCAGCGCCTCCAGCAGGGCGGTCTCTTCGCCACAGATGTAGGCACCGGCACTGGTATGCACATGGGTATGGATACCGGTGTCGCCGTCGCACAGACCCGCCTCGGCACACTCGGCCAGGGCATTTTCAAGCCGTTGTTGAGAGAGGGTGTACTCGCCGCGAACGAAGAAATAGACCACGTCGGCACCCATGGCG
>JALWRU010000489.1 GCA_026994095.1 Nitrospira sp.
CATCCTTGACCTGATCGCCGACCGGTGCGGCGGAAGGTTCAGCAACTGGCGCGGTGGCGGCAATCCGGGTGGTCGCAGGTGGGGCGGGTGTCGCCAAGGAAGTCGGGGCAGGCGCTACTGTGGCAGTCACCGGAGGCGGAGGGGGGGGCGCAGTTGCAGCAGCCGGAGGTGTAGTCGGTGTCGTGCTGACACCCATCTCAGCCAACTCCGGATAGTCAAAAGGTGGTGGTTCTTCCGACCCGGATGGTGCGGGAGGCGGGGTGGTCGCAGCCGGTGTCACCTGTGTTGTAGCCTCGGGTGGCACAGGAGCCGGTGCAGCAGGAGCCGGTGCAGCAGGAGCCGGTGCAGCAGGAGCCGGCGCGGCAGGAGCCGGCGCGGCAGGAACCGGCGCGGCAGGAACCGGCGCGGCAGGAACCGGCGCGGCAGGAACCGGCGCGGCAGGAGCCGGCGCGGATGGGGCTACCGGGGCCGGAGGGACGGCTGCCGATGCGGTCGGCGGAGGTGTCTGTGCCGGAGGGGGCGCTACTGGCACAGCCTGAGCAGGCCGGACCGGGGCAGACTGGGCCGGACGCTGTCGGGCAGGGGGTGTGCCGTCGGCAGGCGGATACTGCTCCAGCAAGGACGACAGGGCCACCAGTTGCTCCGCTTCGCAGGCCCGCACCAACGCGGCCTCCAGTAGATATCGGGGGTGCTGGGACCGGCGGCAGCGCTCTTGTGCGTCCGATAGCAGTGTGAGGATCTGCACGATCATCTCTTGCGGGACATCTGCCGCCTGTCGGGCAACCTCCTGCAAGTCGTCTTCGGCCAGATCCACCAGTGAGGACGGATCGCGGCTGACCCGGCACATGAGCAGGTTTCGAAAATGCTCTACCAGCAGGGTGGAGAGTACCCCCAGATCCTGACCCCGGTCACACAGGGTTTTCAGTCCGGTCAATACCGATGAGGCGTCTCCCGCCAGCATCTGACCGGCCATCTCCACCAGTGTTGCCTGATGCACCGTACCCAGCATGAGGGTGACGTCTTCATCGGTCACCTGTGCGCCGCTGAAGCTGACCGCCTGATCGAACAGCGACAGGGAGTCTCGCACACTACCATCTGCCGCCCGCGCCAGGGTTCCCAGCGCGGTGCGCGAGATCTCCAGGCCGTCCTGTACCGCCAGCGCGCCCAGATGGGTGGCGATTTCGTCCCGCGATACCCGCCGAAAGGCGTGATGCTGACAGCGCGACAGAATGGTCTTGGGAATTTTGTGGGTTTCGGTGGTGGCAAACAGGAACACCGCGTGTTCCGGCGGCTCTTCCAGGGTCTTCAACAGGGCGTTGAAGGCCGGTGTGGTGAGCATGTGCACTTCATCAATGATATAGATCTTGTAGCGGCAGGACAGAGGCCGGTAGCGGATGTTGTCGGTCAGGTCGCGGACCGACTCCACACCATTGTTGGAGGCCCCGTCGATCTCCAGCACATCGGCGGCCACCCCTTCGGTCACCTGCTGGCAGGTTTCGCAGGTGTTACAGGGGGCCGGAGAGGGGCCTTGCTGGCAGTTGAGGGCCTTGGCAAAGATCCGCGCAACCGTGGTTTTGCCCACCCCGCGGGTGCCAGAGAACAGATAGGCGTGGGCGATGCGCTCGGCAGTAATGGCGTTCGACAGGGTACGAACGATATGCGGCTGGCCCACCACATCGTCAAACCGTTGCGGGCGATGACGGCGAGCGGAAACCTGATAGCTCATAGGCGTGCGACCCCTGCTGGTGCGATGGTGGCGAATAAGGCAGGCCAAAGACGGGTCGAGAGAGGGGTCAGGTGATCCCGCAGCACACCGACGATCCCACGTGCCGCTGCTTCCTTCCGGACCTGACGGGGTTGGCGGGGGTCGATTGCACGGGGCCCAACCCCTCATGCGACCCGTCTTTGGCAAGTGCCAAAAATGGCGGAGAGGGAGGGATTCGAACCCTCGGCACGGGGTTGCCGTGCACACGATTTCCAGTCGTGCTCCTTCGGCCAGCTCGGACACCTCTCCGGGTATGTAGAACAGCCCTCTATTTGGCACCAGAGTGCGTGTACAATTCAAGCGAATTGTGGCTCGGGTGCCGAAATAAAAAGGACCGACAGGATGGAGGAGAGGGGGGGATTCGAACCCCCGGTGACTTTCGCCACACTTGATTTCGAGTCAAGCGCCTTCGACCAACTCGGCCACCTCTCCGGATCGGTAAACTCTCCCGAAATACTGTCCTATCCGGACGGCTTCCGGTGACCACCCTGCTTATTGCGACGCCTACTGAAAAACGCGCGCAACAATGTACCACAGGTATCACCAAGGATGCCGAAAACTATCTCGGGTTGGTGATTCAAGCGGGCATCATCAGCCACATTGTAGAGGCTGCCACAGGCGCCGGTCTTGGGATCGGTGGCACCGAACACCAGCCGTTCCGGGCGTGCCAGCACGATCGCTCCGGCGCACATGGTACACGGCTCCAGTGTTACCACTACCGTGCAGCCACCGAGACGCCATGCCCCCAAATGGCTGGCCGCCCGGCGCAGGGCCAGGATCTCGGCGTGGGCGGTAGGGTCCTGATCTACCTCGCGGCGGTTGTGGGCGCGGGCAATAATGTTGCCTTCATGGACAATTACACACCCTACCGGCACGTCGCCCTGGGCATCTGCCAGCATGGCTTCGGCAATGGCCGCCTCCATCCACCTCTCCATCCGGGCGTGGTCGGGCGGTGGCTGGGTGGCAGGGGGCATGGCGGATACGGGG
>JALWRU010000490.1 GCA_026994095.1 Nitrospira sp.
GTAGTTCAGCTCCCCGGCCCCCAGCTTGCCCATGCCCAGCATCACCAGCGGCACCGGCTGGCCACCGCCATCCCGGCACTCGCCGTGACGTGCCACCAGTTGCCGACGGCAGCACCACAGGGCGGCGTTGAGGGTCAGCTCGGCCAGCGTCGACAAGCCCTCGGTGGCGGTCAACAGGCCGTCCCTGTCGGTGCCCAGATGGGGGTCGGTCAGGTCGTCGGCGGCCAACTGCAATACCTGCCGACGGGCCAGATGGCGCAGCCCGGTCTGCAAGCTCGGCAGGTCGTCGGTATCCGCCAGCTCGGCCACACCGGGCCACTGCACCGGCGACGAAATGACCGCCAGCGCATCTGGCTCCCGCAGCAGCAGGCCGCTCAAATGCGGCCCTGCCGAGGCCAGCGCCACCAGCCGGTTGCAGCGCTCCGGGTCGGCCAGCGCAGACCCCAGGGCGGCCCCATCGCGCTGCCACAACCGATGCAGCAACAGCACCGCTGATGCCGCATCCCGCCAGCGGATCAGGCAGGCGGTCAGCCGGGTCAGTGAGTCCGCATCGTCGACCAGCTCCGTCAGCAGCTCGGCTACACGGTCCGACAATTCAAGCCGCGTGTCGGTGGGGTCAGATTGGCTCATCCGGGTCAGGTATCCTCACAGGGACAGCGCTCAGGAAGATGCCTCAGACTCGCCCACCGCCTGCACCAGAAAGATCACCCCGTCCACCCCCACCACCCGCACCCGGGTGCCCGCAGGCAGGTCGGTATCCCCATGCACCCGCCAGGTGGTGTCATCCACCTTGACCGTGCCCATGCGGTTGTCGATGGCGGTCACCAGGGTAAACTCGCGACCGATGTACTGGGCGCTGCGCTGGTTGAGGCGCGGATGGTCATGGTCCAGCCGCTTGCGACTGCGCATCATGCGCAGGGCCATGATCGCCGCCCCCACCGACAACACCCCGAACAGCACCGCCTGCGACTGCCAGCTCAGCTCTGGCAGCAGCAGCACCACCCCGCCCACCACCGCAGCGGCCACCGCCAGCCATAGAAAGAAAAAAATGGTGGCCAGCGTCTCCAGCGCCAACAACCCCAACGCCAACACCCACCAGTGCCAAAACTCCGGGGCCCAGCCTAGTTCCATCATCTACGCTCCTTGTTCGATTCCTGCCCACCGCCAATCACGAGCACTCACCCTCCGCCATCGCCACCGTCGCTGCCATCGCCGCCGCCAAAAAATTCACCAATATCCCCGCCACCGGTTGAATCACGACCATCAAGCAGCCAGTAAAGCACCGTCATTACTCCAAAAGCCAACACCTGAAATCCCCACACCATCTCGGGAAACAGCCACACCAAACCACCGACCAGCAACGACATGACCACCCACCGGGGGTAAAAGTGATTCGGCAACAGGCGGCACAGTAGCAGGAACAGCAGTGCCAACACCCACCAGTGCCAGAACTCCGGGATCCAGGGTCCCTCCTCCATGGAAATCCCCCTTAGGTCGCGGTGGGACGGGGGCCGTCGCCATCGGTTTTACGGTCACTGAGCGCCTCTTTGGCCAATTCGGCGATACCACCGATCGCGCCGATCACCCCGGACGCCTCCAGCGGCATCATCACCAGCTTCTGGTTGGGGGCGCTGCCGATGGTCTCCAGTGCGCTCATGTAACGCTGGGCGATAAAGTAGTTGATGGCCTTGCCGTCACCGCCAGCAATGGCGTCGGACACCACCCGCGTGGCGGTGGCCTCGGCCTGAGCCTCCCGCTCACGCGCCTCCGCATCTAAAAAGGCCGCCGCCCTGCGACCCTCCGCATCCAGCACTACCGCCTGCTTTTCGCCCTCGGCTTTCAGGATGGCGGCCTGCCGGAAGCCCTCGGCCTCCAGCACGTTGGCGCGCTTCTCCCGCTCCGCTTTCATCTGCCGGGCCATGGCCTCCACCAGATCCAGCGGCGGCTGGATGTCTTTGATCTCGATACGGGTCACCTTCACCCCCCAGGGGGTGGTGGCCGCATCGACCACGGTCATCAGGCGGGCGTTGATCCGGTCCCGCTGGGACAATAGCTCGTCCAGATCCATGCTGCCCATGACAGTACGGATGTTGGTCATGGTCAGGTTGGTGATGGCGTAGTCCAGATCGTTGACCTCGTAGGCCGCCTGGGCCGCATCCACCACCTGAAAAAAGACCACCCCGTCGGCGGTCACCATGGCGTTGTCGCGGGTGATCACCTCCTGACTGGTGATGTTGAGCACCACCTCCATCATGTTGAGCTTGCGCCCTACCTGATCCACATAGGGGATGATCAGGTTGAGACCCGGTTTCATGGTCGCGCGGTAGCGACCAAAGCGCTCCACCGTCCATTCATACCCCTGCGGTACCGGTTTGACCCCCATGGCCACCGTAACAAACGCCAGTCCCACCAGCGCGATTGCAAAAAGTGAAAAACCACTCAGATCCATGACTTCACCTGTATGTAAATCCAGCCCCGACCGTGTCCGCTGCCATTAGAACGTATGTCCCAGGGTAAAGTGTATCCGGTAGACCCCTTCTCCGGGTCGCCGGTCGATTTTATAGCCCAGATCGATCCGCAACGGTCCCACCGGGGTGGCATAGTGGATGCCGGGACCGACGCCGATGCGAAAGTCTGACAAACCCACGCTGTTGGTATGCGCCCACACGTTGCCCGCGTCGGCAAAGACCACCATGCCCAGCCCTTCGGTGCCCCACAGACGTAATTCCAGATTGGCCAGCACCATC
>JALWRU010000491.1 GCA_026994095.1 Nitrospira sp.
ACGCAGCGGCCGGAGTCGATCTGGTGATTACCGACCTGCGTATGCCGGGGCTGGATGGGCTGGAGGTACTGCGGGCAGTAAAACGGGTCTCGCCGGAGACCGAGGTCATCGTCATGACCGCCTTTGGCACCGTAGAGAACGCCGTGGAGGCCATGCGCGAGGGGGCCTACGACTATGTGCTCAAGCCGTTCTCCATCAACGAGGTGGAGTTGAAGGCCGAGCGCGCGCTGGACCGCAACCGGTTGGCCAGCGAAGTGGCCTACCTCAAGGAGCAGGAGGACAGCCGCGCCGGGTCGATGATCGGCACAGGTGCCGCCATGCAGCAGGTCCATCACCTGATCAACAAGGTTGCCCCCAGCAACGCGCCAGTGCTGATTTTAGGCGAGTCGGGCACCGGCAAGGAGCTGGTGGCCAGAGAGATCCACCGCTGCGGACCGCGCTCCGGGGCATCGTTTATTGCAGTCAACTGTGCCGCCCTGTCGGAAGGGGTGCTGGAGAGTGAACTGTTCGGCCACGAAAAAGGGGCCTATACCGGTGCTGCCGGGGCCAGAAAAGGGCGCTTTGAGCTGGCCGACGGCGGCACCCTGTTTTTAGATGAAATCGGCGAGCTGTCCCCTCAGGTGCAGGTCAAGCTGTTGCGGTTTCTGCAAGAAAAAGAGATTGAGCGGGTGGGCGGCAGCAAGCCGATCCGGGTGGATACCCGTATCATCGCCGCCACCCACAGAAACCTTAAAACCGCCATCGTCGACGGCGGTTTTCGGGAGGATCTGTACTACCGCCTCAACGTCATCCCCATTGAGCTACCGCCCTTGCGCGACCGGCTCGACGACGTACCGGAACTGGCCCAGCACTTTTTAGACAAGTACGCCCGCGAGATGGGCAAGGCCATGACGCTGGAGGCAGAGGCCACCGACCGGCTGATGCACTTCGGCTGGCCCGGTAATATTCGCGAACTGCAAAACGTGATCGAGCGAGCGGTGGTGCTGTCGGAGAGCGACGCCCTTACGCTGGCCGATCTACCCATGGATTTAAGCCCCTTCGCCGCCCCTGAGTCAGGCGGCCAGAGCGTACAGGCCACGCCGGTATCGGCGACGTCGCACTACACCCCGCCGGAGCGCAGCACCACCGACAGCGGCGAACCCCTCACCGACCTGACCGCACGGCTGGAGGCGTTGGAGAAAGGCATGATCTCCGAAGCGCTGGAACGGTTCCGCTGGAACCAGACCAAGGTGGCCTCGGCGCTGGGGTTAAAACGCAGCTCCTTGCAGTACAAACTCAAAAAGTACTGCCTGACCGGCAACAACGAATAGATGACCGGGCGGCGATACCAACCGTTTTGGTGGGTGACCCGGTGCGGCCTGTTGCTGGTCGTCGGGCTGCTGTTGCTGCCGGTTACCGCTCCAGCCCAGTCCACCCGCCAGCAGATGCAACGGGTGGCGGGCGAAGTGGCGCAGTTGTCCGAGCGACTCAACCAATTGGATACCGAACTGGGCCGACTGGCCAAACGGGAAGCGGAACTGGCCGGGCAGGTGGCCAAACTCAAGCGGGCCGGTAGCGGCTGGATGAATGAGTCGAAACTCAAAAAAGCGCTCAAGGATCTACGCACCCTGCTGGCCAAACGGCGCACCCGCCGCAGTCTGGAGAAGATTCTGCGCACCACCCTCACCACCCGTCAGTTGACCTTGCAAAAGCTCTCCAGCAAGGAGGCGCGCCGCCTGATGATTGCCGCCAACTGGGCGGCCAATAGTGGCGACGTGGAGCAGGCCATGGAGCTGTTTGAGCAGGCCTATGACCACCTGCAGATCAGCTCGGGCATGGCCCGCAAACAGCATTCCCAACCCCGGCTTATGACCGGCACCGCTTCAGTACGTGACATCGTCATCGACCCCCAGGCCGACCCGGACGAACTGCGCGAACTGGCTGAAATCCTGCGCGACAACGGCGAGCAGATTCGCGCCCTCAGGCGCCAGTTATCCACCCGACTGGCCGCCATGCAGGCGGAACAGGCCTCATTGATTCGGCTGCTGGAGGTGGTGCCCGGTGGGCACCACCCGGGAGAGCCGGTACTCACGGCGCTCAACCACCGGATCGACCGACTGCGTAACCGCATTCGCCAGTACCAGCAACAGTTTATTACTGCCATGAACCAGGCGACTGACCTGGATCGCACCGCCGCCCAGCAAGAACTGCGCATGTACGATGAACTGGCCGAATTACCGGAACCGGGCCGATGACCAGGGGATCACTGGCGGCATCGCTGCGTGGGCCTGTTCGCAGGTGGGCCACCGCTGGTGTGCTACTGATACTGCTCACGGTTGGCAGCCTGATACCGGCCACTGTCACGACCGCAGCCAGCAACTGGCAAGCCCGTTTGCAGCAGGGTAGCTCGGCCCTGGAAAAGGGCGATTTCAGCCGCTCGGAGACCATTGCCAAAGAGTTGCTAAGCGAGCGCCCCCGCGCCATCGACCCCATGAATCTGCTGGGCCTGTCCTACCTGCGACAGGGGCGTATGCAGTTGGCGTTTGCGGTCTTCCAGACGGTGCGGGCGCTGGCCCCGGAGCGGCCGGTCACCTGGTTTCGGCTGGCCCATATCTACCGGGAGTCTCACATGGCCAGTCAGGAGCGGGCTTCGTTAGAGACCGCCGTACGCCTCAACCCCTACGACCGGCTGGCCCACCGTTACCTGGCGCGGATACTGATGGACGAGAAGGTTTTCTACGCGGCTCTGGCCGAGTATAC
>JALWRU010000492.1 GCA_026994095.1 Nitrospira sp.
GGCGTAGCGATTACCCAGCCGGTAGTCGCGGGCGTTTTTGTACAGCCTCACGGTGGCGCTACCGTTGGCACCCCACCACCAGGGGCTGGATGAGCCTTGATACAGCAACCCCAGGGTCGGGTCAAAAGTGCCCGAACCCAATTGCATGCCGTAGGGCAACTGCTCTGCCCGTCGTAACGCCAGCGGGTGTTTGCTGTTTTTTTCGTCGATGGAGCCGGTGGGCAGGCTCAGGCTGGCCAGCAGGCTCACCTGCCGGGTGGGGATGAGCGGATCGTCGGCGTAGAGTCGATATTTGCTCATCAACATGGTGTCGCCCATGCCCTGAGATTGCATGGTAAACCCGGCCTGGCCAGTGAGGCCGGCCATCATGTTGGAGAAGCGCATGTCCATGCGTTTGTCCATCCACATGACCATCAACCCGGCAAAAAAGTCGTCGGTGAAGCTGTAGCCCGCCGACAGGTTGAGCATGTTCATGTCCATGGATGTCTGGGTGGCCATGAACTGCCCCGGTCCGGGCATACCGGCAGCAGGCAGGATGCTATTCGGCTCGATGGCAGAGCGGCCTCGGCTCAGATCGCTCATGTGCATAAACGATGGGCTGACCTTAAATCGAAATTCACAGGTTTCAGGTACCCCGCCACCGGGGATGTTCATGGGCATGTTGCCGCCACACTTGCCGCAGCAAAGGCCGACAAAGGCCTGGGCAAGCGGGGCCGAGGCCAGCAACAACATGCTGGCAATCATCAATACAAGACGTTTCACAGGATCTCCTTGGGGCACCCTCAGGGTGCCGCTTTCCGCCGTACCACCAGGCGAAACGGGCCGGGGCAGAGCAGTCGCTGGGAGTGGTATCACCAGGCGTGCTGCGGCGCTCCGGGACCGATCGGCCACGGTACAGAAATCAATTGCAGTAGGGGTGCGGGCGGTGTAGCCCGCAGATCAGGCGGAGCGGAGCGGCGGTCCACGGGGGCTGGGCCGTTGGTAGGCCGAGCCGTAAGCCAGCGAGGAGGTCGCAGGCGGGGCCAGTCGGGAAACCGGCTGGCTGGAGACCAGCAGAATCGGGGATGGCACCCCTGCGCTGGCCAGTTTGTCGATGCAGTTGCACAGGGAGAGGGAGTGAGACTCGCCAGAGGCCGGCACCGTATGGTCGGGTGAGCCATGGTGCTCTGCCAGTACCACTTGAGCGGTGTCGTCGTTATGGGCACAGTGGGAGCCGTCATCCAGGTGGCCCAGCGCGCAGGTCAGCGCGTTGACACTTAGCAGCAGGTACAGCGCGCCTAGCAGTACCACCCCGGAGCGCCGCCAGTGGCGACCCGTCAGGGCCGTTATGGTGCGATAAGACGCCATCTGATCAGCCTAGCACAGGCCTTATTTTTTTGGCAATGACGTCCATCAAGAGGTCGCTGGAGCCGCTTTGCTGCGGGCGGGGTGACCGCTTCGATAGATCCTCACCTCCGGTCCGGTGGGGGGCTGTTGACCGGGGACACAGCGCTGCACCGGGTAACGGTTGTAAAGGGGAGTGGGCATGGAACCCCGCTATCGATGGATCAGCAGGGAGGGGCGTTACTCTGCCTTGGGTGTACCGACGTCCCCGGCGGAGAGGTCATCCTCCCCTGCCGGTCGGTCCTGGGCCTCAATAAACACACGGGTGATGGCCGGGTGGGCTTTGCGGATACGGTGGCTCAGGTCGGCAACGGTATCTTCCACCTCCGCTGCCGACAGGTGGTCTTCAAAATCCAGGCTCAGGTTGAGCAGCACATCTTCCGGGCCCAGATGCATGGTCAGTACCCGCCCCACCCGACAGATGTGTGGATCGGCGTCGGCCACCCGATGGATACCGGCGACCACTTCCGGGTGGGCCGACTCGCCGATGAGCAGCCCCTTGCTTTCCCGCGCCATGAGTACAGCGGCCACGGTCAGGATCAAGCCAATAAAGATCGATGCGGCCCCGTCCATCCAAATCAGATGGAACCGGTGTGCCAGCAAGATGCCAAAAAATGCCACCAACAGGCCCAGCATGGCGGCGGAGTCTTCAAACAACACTGCAAACAGCGCAGGGTCTTTACTGGCGCGGACCGCTTGAAAAATGCTGGTATCGCCCCGGCTACGATTGAACTCCCGCAGCGCCACCAACCATGCGCCGGTTTCAAACAGAAAGGCCACCCCCAGTACGATGTAGTTGACGGTGGGGTCGGTGAGCGGGCGGGGGTCGGCCAACTGGTGGACCCCTTCATATATCGACAGTCCAGCCCCCAGCGCAAACACCAGAACCGCCACCACAAAGCTCCAGAAATAGAGCTCCATGCCGTAGCCAAAGGGGTGGGTATCGTCGGCGGGCCGCCTGGCCCGGCGCATGCCGTATAACAGCAGCAACTGATTGCCGGTATCCACCAGCGAGTGAACCGCCTCGCTGAACATGGCGGCACTGCCGGTGATGGCGGCGGCGATGAACTTGGCAACGGCGATCAGGCTGTTGCCTGCCAAGGCGGCAAGCACCACTTTTTTGGATTGGCTGGCGGACATAAGCTGCCGAGCAGACTACCACAGGTGGTGACACTGGTCGGCCCCCTTACGAGATCGGCTAAAAAAAAATCCCCGACACCCGGCCGGGGTGCCGGGGGACGGGGACAGACAACCCGCTGGCGGGTACGGGCTGTACGCGGATCAATTCCGCGATTTCAAGGAGCCGCTTCACCGGCAGGGGTGGGTAGGTAGGCCATACCCTGCCGGTG
>JALWRU010000493.1 GCA_026994095.1 Nitrospira sp.
GGCCGCGACTGCCCGGTCGGCCCACAGGCAGCGGCGGGAGAGTGGCATCCATTCGGTAAAGTCTTCTGTTGCCGGGGCGGCGCTACGCACCAACGCAAAGGCCAGCCCGATGCAGGCCGCCCAGCCCAGCCAGCCCGCAGCCAGAGGCACCGTCAACCGTTCGCTCAGATCTCCGGCAATACGGGACAACAACAGCGCGCCGGTGCCGCCCACCAACGGCCCCAATACCAACAGCGGCAGGGCGTGCATCCGCAAACGACGGACCAGCGCTCGCCGTCGCAGACTCAGCAACAGGGACAGGGGGCTGGCAGGTGTCACCGCCTGCACTGCCGCAGGCGGTGCTTCAGGCGTCGGCAAGGCGCAGGACGGTCTTCCACTCTTCCGGGGTCACCGGCTGTACCGACAGACGCTGGCCACGGCGGGTCACCATCATCCCCTCCAGCGCCTCGCAGGCCTTCAATTCGGTCAGGGTCAGGCAGCGGGAAAACGCCTTCACAAAACGCACATCCACCATAAACCAGCGTGGGTTGTCCGGGTCGGATTTGGGGTCAAAGTGAGGGTCGTCCGGATCAAACGCGGTATGGTCGGGATACCCCTCCCGGACGATCTCGGCCACCCCCACGATCCCCACCGGGGCAATGCGGCTGTGGTAGTAGAACATCTGGTCGCCCACCTTCATGTCGTCCCGCATAAAGTTGCGCGCTTGATAGTTACGCACCCCGTCCCAGCAGGCAGTGCCGTCCGGGCTGTTGCGCAAATCGTCCAACGAAAATTCATTGGGTTCGGACTTCATCAACCAGTATCGTCGGGCCACAGCTCTCTTTCTAATCCCAAGGGCGGTGCACCGCCAGACAGTAAGGCAACGATCAGGTGACCAGTGGCCCTGCGTTGCGGATCTCGGTATCCACACCAGCCGCATACTGGGTGAAATTCTGGTGGAACAGTTGCGCCAGGTGGGTGGCCTGACGGTCGTAGGCATCACCATCCTTCCAGGTGTTGCGTGGTACCAGGATCTCTGCCGGAACACTGGGGCATTTCTCAGGCACCGACAGACCAAATACCGGGTCACGCACCAGCGCGGCCTCGGCCAGCGAGCCGTCCAGCGCCCCGTGTACCAGCGCGCGGGTATGGCCGATCGACATGCGCTCGCCCACCCCGTACCCGCCGCCACTCCAACCGGTGTTCACCAGCCAGCAGTCCACCTCGTGACGGACGATCTTCTCGCCCAGAAGTTTGGCATAGACCCCCGGATGCAGCGGCATGAACGGCGCGCCGAAACAGGCGCTGAAGGTCGCCACCGGCTCCTTGATTCCGGCCTCGGTTCCGGCCACCTTGGCGGTATAACCGGACAAAAAATGATACATGGCCTGCGCCGGACTCAGGCGCGCAATCGGCGGCATCACCCCAAAGGCGTCACAGGTCAACATGATGATATTCTTCGGATGACCGGCCTTGCCCCCCGGCACGATGTTGGGGATAAAGTGGATGGGATAGGCTGCGCGGGTATTCTCGCTGAACGTTGCATCATCCAGGTCCAGGGTACGGCGGTCCGGGTCGATCACCACATTCTCCAGCACCGTGCCAAAGCGGCGGGTGCAGGCGTAGATCTCCGGCTCTGCCTTCCTGGACAGGCGAATCACCTTGGCATAACACCCCCCTTCAAAGTTGAACACACCACTGTCGGACCAGCCGTGTTCATCATCGCCGATCAGCTCCCGCTCCGGGTCCGCCGACAGGGTGGTTTTACCGGTACCCGACAGGCCAAAGAAGATCGCCGGCTCACCACCCTTCCCCACGTTGGCGGAACAATGCATCGGCATGACCCCCTGTTGAGGCAGCAGATAATTGAGGGCCGAGAAGATCGACTTCTTGATTTCTCCGGCGTAGTGGGTACCGCCAATCAACACCAGTTTACGGCCCGGATGCAGCAGAATGAATGTGCCAGAATGGGTGCCGTCAGTGGTCGGGTCCGCCTCCAGGCCGGGAGCGTGCAAAATGGTGTATTCCGGCTGGTGGGACGCTAACTCCGCCTCGCTCTCCAGGCGGATAAACATGTTGCGGGCAAACAGGCTGTGCCAGGCATTTTCAGTGACGACCCGGATGGGCAGACGAAAGCGGTCATCGGTGCCGGCGCGCAGGTCCTGCACAAAGGTCTCACGCCCCTGATAGTAGGCGACAACCTTGGCCAGGAGCGCATCAAAAGAGGCCTCGGAGATCGGTTTATTGATCTCGCCCCAGTTGATCTGGTCGACACTACTTGGCTCTTCGACAATAAATTTGTCTTTGGCTGCCCGACCGGTAAAGGCCCCGGTTTGAACGACCAGCGGTCCATCGGCAGACACAATGCCTTCACTCCGCCGGATGGCATGTTCAAACAATGCCGCCGGAGACAAGTTCCAGTGCACCGGCCCCGCACCACCCAATCCCAAACCCGCCAACTGATCTGCCCGACTCATGGTCGCTCCTTAGCCGTTGCTGGCTTCCGAATATGGTTACTTGAATCGGAGCGACATCCGCCGAGGGCCTTACTTCGCTGCCGCTACGACTACACTTGAGTGTGCAAGTATAACCGACCCTACAGCATATGAATCAAGCTTGAGAAAGCATTCCGTAGACTAAATAAATCCGCTATCCTGAGGCCCGTTCGATGCACCCTCTTTTTTGAACTGGTTTTGTACGACAAGTTGTGGACACCCCTAACGCCATCCCCTCTGACCGAACCTG
>JALWRU010000494.1 GCA_026994095.1 Nitrospira sp.
TCGCAAGGCCAAATCCATCGCCCGCAATCAGAATATTACGATCACCCTGAAGATCCTGGCCGCCACCAAGAAGGTGACCCTGAGCAGCGCGGATGGCAGGATCAACGAGACCCTGCGCTTTCCTGACCTGATTGCGCCCACGGCGGATTCGACCTATGTCTTCAATTCCTTCGGTCTGGTGGACAAGACGGGGACGATCACGCTGCAGGCGGTCAACGATTCGACCAGGACCAAGGGCATCGTCATCGAAAACCTCTTTGCCCAGATCACAACAACATAAACCTCGGTGCAACCTGATGAGAATGAAAACCATCAGCAATATGAAGGCGGCTTGCGGAGGCTTCACCCTCATCGAGGTGATGGTCGCGTTGCTGATATTCGGTCTGGGCGTGCTGGGCGTCACCAAGATCACCGGTAATGGCGTGGCGAGAATCGTGGATAACAATGCCCGCGCCGTGGCGCTCAATGTCGCTTCTCAGCAGCTCGAGCCCCTGTATATTGCCGCCAGTGGCGGCAATACCGCATTCCAGGCCGCGCTGGCGGCCCTGGCCGGCGGTGGTATCAACGTCAGCGGCAACGGCGGACGTGACAGCTACACGGTGAGCGTGGTGGAGGCCAGGGACAGCAGCGCCGCCCCCGTGGACCTGCTCACCAGCACCACCCCCGCCACCTGGCAGCCGCCGCTGAAGGTGGCGGTCTCTGTTTCCTACACCGGGCGCAATGGCACCATCAGCGTCAATGCCCCCTTCGTATTCGTGACGACACAGCCATGACCAAGACAAGTACCCATGCCGGTTTCTCCCTCGTCGAACTGATGGTGTCCATTGCCGTGGCCAGCCTGTTGTTGCTTGCCGTGGGCTCGCTCTATTCTTCTCAGGCCGGGATCTATATCCGCCAGTCCGTGAGAACGCAGGTCACCGAAGAGGGACGCGAGGTCTTCGATGTGCTGCACCGCCTGTTAAGACAGGCCAATGCATCGTCCATCTCCGTCACCAGTTCAGTGGGTAACACGGTGATCGATTTCACCATCCCCGCCGGATACCCTGTCTGGCCGAATACCACTTCGCCTTATGACAACAATGCCATCCGTGTGAGCTGGTCCAGCAATGGCACCTTTCCGAATCAGGTGCGCATCGCCACGGCGACCAGCCTGGCCGGGCTGGCCGCCGCGCCCATGACGACCCTGGCCGGGAGCACCAATGGCAATAACACCCGGATTACGAATCTTACACTGACCGCCCTGGCAAGCGGCGGCTATACCCTGATGGTCGCCAGCGGCACGGGCAATCCCGATATCGGCCAGGTCGTCTTCAACGGTTCGGTGATTCCAAGGAATTGAATATGAAATCGATAAACAGGCAGCTAGGATTGTCATGGCGCCGTCAGCAGGGCAATGTGCTGGTGGTCACCGCATTGTTCATGCTGGTGCTCATGGGGGCCTCCACCCATTTCTATTACCGGGCCACGGCGAGCACCACGCTGGCGGGCAGCGCGCGGGACAATGCGGAATCCCTGTTGTTGGCCGAGAGCGCGCTGAACATGATGCTCGGGCGGTTTTCCTCGGGGCTGGATAGCGACGGCGACGGCACCACGGACAAGATCGAGGGCGGCGTGATTCAGCAGAATATGACAAACCCTGCCGGCCTGCTCATGCCCTATATGTACTATGTCACCGCCGGCGCCGGCATCGACCAGACACAGCCTTCCCTGCTGCAGCGGGTGGCCGATGGCGAATCGCTGGGTTCGGTGGTGGGCGGTCTTGCCGGTCAAGATGTTTCCAGCGCGAGCAATGTGTTACGGGTCAACGCCCTTTTTGGAGCAGGGTTCTCGCCCCAGCTCTACACTCTCAACAACAATTCTCTGTTGATCGACAGCGCGGCGGCCGACTGGGACAGTGAGACCAATGCCAGCAAGGCCGCCGCCTGGTTCGAGCTGGCGCAGAACCCCAATGACAGCGCGGCCCTGGATCTTTACGTCCAGGCCGTGGCCGCCGTCGGCGATTCCAAGAGTTACGTGCAGCGTTATGTGGGCACGTATTACGCGAATATTGCCATTGGCAGTATTGCCATCCTGGCCGAGGCGAGCAACCTGAACCGGAGTGGTCCCTAGGGGATACTCTACCACTCACAGAGAGGTCGGACTCATGAAGCGATACAGCAATTATCTCATTTTTCTGGCATGCCTGATGTTTGCCCCCTTGTTGTTTGCCGGCGGTGGCATCAAGCTCAAGTACACGCCAAGCGGTGACCCGGATCTGGCGCCCAACCAGTCGATCACCCTGACGCTTTATGACAAGAACAACGCCTGCAGCGGCAGCTATGTCTATAGCTTCGATACCCCCCCCGTGGGTACCGCTGTTCTGGTGGGGGATAAACTGACCTATACCAACGACGGCACCAATGGCTGGCTGACGCCGGACAAGAATGACAACAAATTCAAGATCTATGTCGATTGCACCACCGGCGGCAGTGACAAGAAGGATCTCAAGCCCAAGGACAGCAGTGCCTCGGGTGGTGGTTCTGGCGGTGGTTCTGGTGATGGTACTGGTGATGGTGATGGTTCTGGCGGTGGTGTTAATCCGGGTGAGGGTAATGGTGATGGTGATGGCAATGAAACTGAAAGAGTAGTTTTAGAGTATTCAAATGATGATGTTGATTCAATTAATAGTGATTATGCGTCTGGTATTGGTAAACAATTTGAAGATTTGTTAAACAAAGTTACGCC
>JALWRU010000495.1 GCA_026994095.1 Nitrospira sp.
CCCGACCCAACGTGGCCGTGCCATGACCGACATCTTCCCGGCCATCGAGTCCGGCGAGATCAAGGCCCTGTGGGTGATCGCCACCAATCCCATGACCTCCATGCCCGATACCCGGCGCATCGAAAAGTTGCTCAAAAAGCTGGAGTTCATGGTGGTGCAGGATGTGTTCTATCCGCTGCCCTCCGCCGATTTCGCCCACGCCTACCTGCCCGGTGCCATGTGGGCCGAAAAAGAGGGCACGTTTACCAACAGTGAACGGCGCGTGAATCTGGTCAAAAAGGTGGTAGATCCACCCGGACAGGCGAAAAGCGATCTGGACATCTTTTTGGGCATGGCCGATGCCATGGGCTACACCCACCTCACCGCCCGCACCCCGGCAGAGGTGATGGCCGAGATGGGCACCATCAGCGAGGGCCGCGCCTGCGACTACACCGGCATCAGCTACGAAGCGCTGGAGCAGGCGGGCGGCATCCAGTGGCCCGCCCCGGCCACCGACGACGGCAGCGCCCCGGTGGGCAGCCCGCGCCTCTATACCGACGGCAAGTTCCACTACGACGATCAAAAAGCCAAGCTCATCCCGCTGCCGTTTGAAGACAACAACGAGCGCCCGGATGCGGACTACCCCTTCTGGCTCAACACCGGGCGGGTGGTGGAGCATTGGCACACCCGCACCAAGACCGGCCGCATCGGCAACCTCAACAAGTTTTCGCCCATCCCCTATGTAGAGATGAACCCGCGTGACGCCGCAACACACGGTTTTGCCAGCCTCGATTTTGCCAAACTGCGCTCCCGTCGGGGCGAACTGACCGTGACCGTGCAACTCACCGAGCGGGTGGCACCGGGCATGGTATTCATCCCGTTCCATTACGCCCGTGGGGCCAACCTCTTGACGCTGGGGCTGCTCGATCCGTACTCCCGTCAACCGGCGTTTAAACAACAGGCAGTCGCGCTGGAGAAGACCACCGCCCCCGCCACCATCACTCAGGAGGTGTAACGTGTCCCTCGATCTGCTCGCACCGCAACAGGGGGCGTTTCACTTTACCGCCTCCAACTGCATCGGCTGCCACTCCTGCGAGGCGGCCTGTAGCGAAAAGAACGGCCTGCCCAGCCACGTATCCTGGCGCAAGGTGGGGTACGTGGAGAGTGGCTGTTTTCCCGACTACGAGCGCATCAACATCTCCATGGCCTGCAACCACTGCGACGACCCGGTCTGCCTGCAGGGCTGCCCCACCCGCGCCTACGTCAAATACAACGATACCGGCGCGGTCATTCAAGACCCGGATGTCTGCTTCGGCTGCCAGTACTGCACCTGGGTCTGCCCCTATGGTGCGCCGGTGTTCGACCCGGAGGCGGGCACCGTCTCGAAATGTAACTTCTGTGTAGACCGGCAGGCCGAGGGCCAGAACCCGGCCTGTGTGGACGCCTGTTTAGGCCATGCGCTGGACTTTGGCAAACGTGAGAATCTGCTGGACGACCACGCTGCGGTCGATACCTCGATCCCCGGTTTCCCGTCGCCCTCCATCACCAAACCCAATGTGCGGTTTGAATTTAAAAAGCCCTACGCCGATCGCTACAAGCGGCCCGACGCCATG
Source organism: Nitrospira sp. (assembly GCA_026994095.1). Classification (GTDB taxonomy): domain Bacteria; phylum Nitrospirota; class JACRHL01; order JACRHL01; family JACRHL01; genus JALWRU01. The sequence continues at coordinate 1,593 of JALWRU010000495.1, forward strand.
AATCTGGCCTATGAAAAGAACGGCGGCTTGCACACCCCGCAGGTGGATCAGACCACCACTGCCGGTGAGCCTGCGCCGGTTGCGCTGGCTTCGCTGCACTCCTCCGAATCGCCGCTGGTGGCCTTTACCCTCATGGCGCAAGGGGTGGTAGGGGCGTTTGTGGGGCTGATGGGCCTCACCGGCACAGGGGCGGCACCGACCCCCGGCATCACCGGTACCCTGCTGGTGGTGATGGCGGCCCTGCTGGGCTACGGCCTGTTCACCTCGACCATGCATCTGGGGCGGCCCCAATATTTTTACCGGGCCATGAACAACCTGCGCTATTCGTGGGTCAGCCGCGAGATCCTGTTTTTAGGCGGTTTCATGACCCTGCTGCTGGGCTACACCACCGCCCGTATCGGCGGGTTGCTGCCGCCGTGGTTGCTGTCTGCCGCCGGGCTGGTGACCCTGCTGTTCGGGGTGGTGGGCATCTACTGCATGGTGCGCATTTATCGCATCCCGGCACGGCCTTACTGGGATCATACCCACACCAATATTTCGTTCTTCAAAAGCGGGTTGTTACTCGGTCCGTTGGGTTTGGCGCTGGCGTTGACGATGGGGGCGTTGGGCGGAAGCGCAGCGCCAGCGCCTGCCCACCAACTGCTGTTGGGGGTGGCGTTGCTGGCGGCCCTGACCGGCTGCTGGGCCACCCGCACACACGAAAAAGAGATGTTGGCCGCTGGTGGTGAAGCCGCCGCCGCGCTGGATCGGCTGACCGGTCAATACCGCCTGCTCTACGGCCTGCGTAAAAAACTGGGGCTGGCACTGGTGGTGACGTTGGCAGTAGCAGTCTGGATCGGCTCTCCCGCGCTGGCACTGCTGTTGACCGTAGTCGCGCTGGCACTGGCCATCGCCGGGGAGTTTATCGAACGCTCACTGTTCTATCTGGTGGTGATCCCCACCACCATGCCGGGGGCCATGTTCCTCAACAACAAGGGTTTTGAGCAGATGGCGCGGCAGACCGGGCTGGCACAGGACCGGGCGGTCGGCGTGTTGCACGACATTCATTGAATACAGGCGAACCATGACCACCGACACCCAACCGCTCAAAAAGGCCCGTAAACCGGCGGCTGCCAAGG
>JALWRU010000496.1 GCA_026994095.1 Nitrospira sp.
CTCATGTCACTACCGCCAGAAGTCCACTGGCCCTGATCGCACGAATGTTAGCGACTGGTTAAAACAGTCGCACCTGCCGATAAGACCGGATGGGGTTTGTCATGGGGGTGACAGATAGATCGGGAGGCGTCCGTGCGCGATATTTTTATAGGCCGACAGCCGATCTGCAATCGTAAGCTGGAAGTGTTGGCCTACGAGTTGTTGTATCGGCATAGCGAAGTGAACAGCGCCGTCATGGATGACGGTGATGCCGCCTCCTCGCAGACTATTTTTTCTGCGTTGATGGACTTCGGGCTGGATCGGCTGGTGGGCCCCCATAAAGCATTTATCAACCTGACCCGCAATGTATTGCTAGGGGAGAGTGTCAAGGCGCTTCCCCCCGACAAAGTAGTGCTGGAGATTCTGGAAGACATTGAGGTCAATGCGCCGATTGTGGCTGCGGTAGATGAATTGTCTGCGCTGGGCTTTCGGATTGCACTGGATGACTTTGTATTTGATGAGTCCTGGCGGCCGCTGGTGGAACGGGCCGACATCATCAAGCTGGATGTGCTGGCGCTCACCCGAGATGAACTGGTCGAACATGTGAGCGCCCTGCGGGAATACCCGGTCATACTACTGGCCGAAAAGGTCGAGACCCAGGACTGTTTCGAGTTCTGCCGGGAGCTTGGATTTGACTATTTTCAGGGTAATTTTTTCTGTCGCCCCAAAGTCATACAGGGCAAGGCGTTGCCGTCTCAGCGACTGGGCACACTGCGACTGATGGCGTCCTTGAGCAACCCGGCCACCACCATGGACGATGTAGAGCGCATGATCAGCCAGGACGTGGGGTTGAGCTATCGGTTGATGCGCTACATCAATTCGGCCTTTTTCAACATTCCCCAGCAGGTGGATTCGGTGCGCCATGCGCTGGTGATGCTGGGCTCGAAGAGTATCAAACAGTGGGCCACATTGATCTCCATGTATGAATCGTCGGACAAGCCGCACCAACTGATCGTCACCGCCATGGTGCGGGCGCGCATGTGTGAGCTGCTGGCCGAAGCCCACGATTATGAGGGTCAGGACGGCTACTTTACCGTGGGGCTGTTCTCACTGCTGGATGCCATGCTGGACGCGCCCATGGAGCAGGCGTTGGAGGCGTTGCCTTTGTCGGATGGTATTCGTCAGGCGCTGCTCGAACATGAGGGCACTTTTGGAGACGTGTTAGGCTGTGTATTGGCGTTTGAGGCAGGTGCATGGGATGTGGTGCAAGCCCACGACCTGCCTGCCGAGACGATTCAGACTGCATTTACCGATGCGGTCGCGTGGGTAGACGACGTTGAACGGGGCCTGTCTGAGGTAGAGTCTTCCGACTCGTCACCGGTCACCAATTAACGCCGCGACGCCTTTTCTCTGTTAGACGGGAGGTTGTTGTGAATCGAGTTTTTTTAAGTTGGGGCGCGCCCCTGTGGATGGTCTGCATGGCCTTGTTGGTGGTGCCAGCCTATGGTGCCCCTGTAGATGCGTCAGTCGAGGCGCCGATTACCGCAGTAACGGTCTATCCGGGCACCGCTCAGGTGACCCGTACCGCGCAGGTGCAGTTGCGGTCGGGAACTGGGGTGGTGATGATCGCGGGGCTGCCGGATCAGGTGATTGCCGAAAGCGTACGTATCGCAGCGGCGGGGCCGGAGGGGTTGACCATCGCCTCGGTGGAGTCTCGCTGGCAGCACCAGTCTGAAGTGGTCGGCTCGGTGGAGAAAAAACTCCAGGGTGAGTTGCAGGCACTCAAAGACCAGCAGCGCGCCATTAACGATCGCATTGCCGTCAGTAACGACCAGCTTAATTTTATCCGTGGGATTCGTCCCCACTCGGATGCCAAGGAGGTAGCCACACCGACGCCGGCCCAGTGGGAAGCCACCTGGAAGTTGATCGGTACCGGTGCCAGCGCCTCCTTGAAGGAGATTCAGCTCCAGCAGATCAAGCTGCGCGAGGTCATGCGGCAGGTGGAGCAGAAGCAGCATGAGTTGCAGCAGGTGCGCACCGGCAGTCGTAAACGGCTGGAGGTGAAGGTGCACTACCAGACGCCTTCCGGCGGCAAGGCCCGTTTCACCATGAAATATCAGGTACGGGGCGCCTCCTGGACCCCCCGTTATGACGCCCGGCTGGATGCGGACAGTGGCCAACTGGTGCTGGAGCAGACCGGTCAGGTGCAGCAGCGCAGCGGGGCCGATTGGAGTGGGGTGGCGCTGACCCTGTCTACCGCCCGGCCAACCATGGGCACCAATATGCCGGAGCCGCAGCCCTGGTGGATCGATCTGGCGCAGAATTTTCCGGTAAACCTGCCCAGATCTGAGATGGCATTTTCAAGCGGTATGGCCGACGGGAAATTGATGGCAGAGGTGATGTCAGATGACATGCCCCGGCGTAGAAATCCCATGAAGGCCGCCAAGATGGCGCAAGCCACAACGCATGTAGCCACCTTTGCCGCCGAGTATCAGGTGGCAGGTACCCACAACGTACCGTCCGATGGAGCGCCTCACCGCTTTGGTCTGGCCACTTACCAGGGAGCGGTCGATCTGAGTGTGCACAGTTATCCACAGGTCGATCCACGTGGGTACTTGATGGCCCAGTGGGACTTTGACGGCAAGGCGCCGCTGTTGCCCGGCCGTGTGAGTCTCTATCTGGATGGTGAGCTGGTCGGTCAGAGCGCATTGTCATTAACCCGGCC
>JALWRU010000497.1 GCA_026994095.1 Nitrospira sp.
TGACCAGTAATCTGGACGAGGCCCAGTATATTCTCAACATCGATATCCGTTACTTTGGCGAGAACGCCCGCGCCGACGGCGGTCGTGCCACCCTTGCCGCCGGTATTGGCGGCGCGGTGATCGGCGGGGTGGTGGGGCATCAGTCGCAACGGCTCAGCGGCGGTGCCACCGTGGGTGGTCTGGTGGCAGGGCTGCTGTTCGACACCCTGGCCCAGCGCAACAAGGTACGTGAGTACGACGCGGTGGCCGATGTGCGGGTAGGCGAACGGGTCAAGGGCGGTGTGCGCACCACCCGTCGCAGTGACGACGGCTCATCGGTGCGCCATTCCGGCAGCTCCGGGCGGGGTGGATACGATAGTGGCTCGTCCGCTGGCGGTGTCAGCGAAACCCAGGTGGTGCGGCAGGACGAAGATTTTTTGTATAGCCAAAACCGGTTGGTGGTGTGGGTCAAGAAGATGAATCTGGCCCCGGAGGAGGCGGACGGGGTATTGCACCGGCAGTTGGTGCAAGCGCTCTCCAACGTACTGCCGTAACGTGCTGGTTTTTTTGTCTGACAGGGGGAGTGTGTAGTGGGTAGCCGATTCGGGCAGATGTTTGCCATTTCTACCTGGGGTGAGTCCCACGGTGGTGCGGTGGGGGTGACCATTGATGGCTGCCCCGCCGGGATGGCACTGACAGAAGACGATATTCAACCGGCGCTGGACCGGCGGCGACCGGGCCAGAGCCGCATCGCCACCCCCCGCGACGAGGCCGACCGGTGTGAGATCCTGTCGGGCACTGTCGATGGCGTGACGCTGGGCACCTCCATCGCCATCCTGATCCGCAACAAGGACCAGCGCTCTGCCGCCTACGCCGATTTTGCCCACATCTATCGACCCTCTCACGCGGACTATACCTACCAAGCCAAGTACGGCGTGCGCGCCCGCGCTGGTGGAGGCCGCGCCTCGGCCCGCGAAACCGCCGCACGGGTGGCTGCCGGGGCCATCGCGCAAAAATTGCTGGGGCAGGATTTGGGGGTCGAGATCATCGCCTGGGTGGATCAGGTGGCCGACATTACCGGTCAGGTAGACGGTGCCAAGCTGACCCGCGAAGCGGTGGAAGCCAACATGGTGCGCTGCCCGGACGGTGCCGCCGCCGAACAGATGGTCGCCCGCATTGAGGCGGCACGGGACGCGGGGGATTCGCTCGGTGGTATCGTGCGCTGTGTGGTACGCGGTGTCCCGGCAGGGCTGGGCGACCCGGTGTTCGACAAACTGGATGCAGATTTGGCCAAGGGCATGTTATCGATCCCCGCCTGCAAGGGTTTTGAGGTCGGCTCCGGCTATGGCGGCATCACCCTCACCGGCAAGGACCACAACGATCCGTTTGTGATGGAGGGGCAGCGGGTGCGTACCAGCAGCAACCGCTCCGGCGGGATACAGGGCGGCATCTCCAATGGCGAGGACATTACCCTGTCGGCGGCCTTCAAACCGACTGCCACCATCCGCCACCCCCAGTCCAGCGTGGATGAAGACGGCAACACCGTCACGCTGGAGGCCAAGGGCCGCCACGATCCGTGTGTGCTACCGCGCGCGGTGCCGGTGGTAGAGGCCATGACCGCGCTGGTGCTGGCGGAGCACTACCTGCGCCAGCGGGGTCAGCAGGGCGGTTAACAGCCCCCAGGTGCGTCAAATCGTCACCTTTTCGTGACGGTTCTGTGAAATTGCCCTGTCATACTTGAACCGTGACGGACCGATCCGAATCCTACGGATTGCGCTCGTCCTTCGGGACTATTCTGGCTAGGAGACGCACATGCGCCGATTGATATTTTTCACCCCCTTGTTGGCCCTCAACCTGCTGCTGTTTGCGGCACCGGCAATGGCGGGCAAGATTGCCACCGCCACCTTTGCGGGCGGCTGTTTCTGGTGCATGGAGCAGGCGCTGGATGAGGTGGACGGGGTCTTGAGCACCACCTCCGGGTATGCCGGTGGCAGTGTCAAAAACCCGTCCTACCAGCAGGTATCCGGCGGCGGCACCGGTCATGCGGAAGCGGTGCAGATCACCTACGACCCGGACAAGGTCAGCTACGGCGAATTGCTCACCAAATTTTGGCACAACATCGACCCCATCGTACCGAACCAGCAGTTTTGCGACGGTGGCAGCCAGTACCGGTCGGCCATTTTTTATCACGATGAGGCCCAACGCGAAATTGCCGAAAGGTCCCTCGCCGAGATTGAAAAGAGCAAACCGTTCCCCGGCAAGGTGGTGACGCAGATTGCCGCGCTAACCGAATTTTATCCGGCGGAGGGGTATCACCAGGACTATTACAAGAAGAACCCGGTGCGATACAAACTGTACAAGTATGGCTGTGGCCGTGCCCAACGGCTCAAGCAGTTGTGGGGTGACGAGGCGGGTAAAGGAGCGTAACCATGAAACCATTTCCTGATCACAACCACCAGACCACCCATCAGGCGGCCACCCTTGCGCCCCCCTCCCGGCGCGGCTTTACGCTGGCACTATTGGGTGCAGCGGCGCTGTTGAGCGTGGCCCCCAAACGGGTGCTGGCAGCCATGGGCAAGGCGGTCGATCTGACCCCGCTCAAACTGTCTCGCAGTGAGTGGCAGAAGCGCTTGAGCAAGGAGCAGTTTCGGGTGTTGCGGCTGGCAGCGACCGAGATGCCGGGCAGCAGCGAACTACTTAAAGAGAAGCGTGTGGGG
>JALWRU010000498.1 GCA_026994095.1 Nitrospira sp.
CCCTTGACCGCCACGGCGGCGGACTTGCCCCGCCGTGGCGGTCAAGGGCCACGGCGACGAAGCGCTGGCGCAGGGGAGGGGGCAGAAGCGGCTCGCTCAACATGAAAAGAAGCGGTTAGGGTTAGAGTGCGGAAAAATGTGGTTCTCCCACCCGGGGAGAGAAGGGGGTTATCACCCGCAGTCTTCGGCATCGTTGGGATCGTAGGTCCCGGCTGCGTTCATGTAAAGAAAGTCGTTGAGGGCCACGATCTGCTCGAGGCTCAGGTCGTCCCATTTACCGGTGCGGGCGCACTTGGGATACCGTTTGACGAATACGCGGGTCCAGCCTTTGGGCGTTTTGGACTCGGTGTGGAGAAAGGGAGCCCCCACAGTGTTCCCCCGGCGGTGGCATGATTTACAGGACGCCTTCCAGATCTTGGCTCCCGGCGACTTCCAGCCGGCAGTGTAAAAGTTGAGGATCCGGCAGGTGTTGGTCAGGGGGTCAAGCCGTTTCCTGGGCGAGGCCTGGAGGGTGACGGCAAAGGAGCCGCTTATGAGAAGTATAAGACACACGATGCGGACGCGGCGCATACAAACCTCCTTGTCAGGTGAGAACATGTTTTCCTTCCAGCCCCGCTTTCCCGAAAAAGGACAGGGGACGGCCCGGCGGCCGTCCCCTGTCAACAGACATGCGTGACAGCTGACCGCCGTTGCTTAGAAGTAGGCGTCCAGCGACAGGTATACCTGATCGAGTTCGTCGATCGGGGTGTAGAACTGGGCCGCCAGCGGATCGTTGGCCAGGTCGTCGATATCCATCGGCTCGCCCAGCCAGAAGCCGCTGCCTGTATAGTTGTACTTGTAGTGCATGTAGCCGAGCCGGAGGAAGAAGTCGGCGTACTTGGAGATCTTGTCGCCGGCCGGCAGGTTGTAGACGAGGTAGCCTTCGAACACGTGGCCGCGGGTGGCCAGCTTGCTCGAGTAGAGATCGTCGTGGCCCGGGGTGAAACCGATCCAGTACTTGGATCCGTAGTTGTATTCCAGACCCAGCTTCAGGCCCCGGTCCGGCATGTCGTACCGGATGCCGGCATACACCGCATAGCCGTCTTCGCTCTCCAGATTGGCGTCGCTCGTGTTCCAGGAACTCAACAGACCGGTGCCCAACTCGTCGATGCCGCGGGGATCGGTGCGGCTCCAGCCGAGCGCCAGGAAGTAGTTGAGGTTTTCGTACTTATCCATGTACACCGCGGTGGTGTGGTAGATGTTGCCCAGGTTCTTGCGGTTGAGAATCATGTCCCGCGAGCTGTCCAGCGGGTTGTAGGCCGTGCTGTCATCCTCCCAGACCGCGAATTCGATGGGGTTCGGGAAGGTGATGTTGTCCGGCACGTTGAACATGTCGAAGGCGGCGAACGCTTGGAAGGCGAAGAACCGGTCGCCCTTGTGGTACACGTCCCAGGAGATGCCGGCGAAATCCACGTCCTTCAACCCGTTGCCGTCCTCGGTCGGTCCGGATTCGAAGCCGCGGCCGTAGCAGAAGCGGATGCGGCCTGGGAAGTCTTCCATGCCGAACAGGCCGTCATAGGCGTAGCCCAGGGTCAGACCGTCGAAAGGATAGTCCATGAAGGCGGTGGGGGTGGCCATCCGCTTGTTGACGCCCTGGCGCAGGTGGCCCGGAGGGCCGTCGGTGGTGGGCCGGCGGCCGATGGAGAACCAGATGGGCAAATCGGCGATGTCGGTCCAGTTGACGTAGGCCCGGTCCACCCGCAGCACGTTGTCCACCGGCTGCCGGGTGGAAGAGCCGTCAAAGGTGAGGGAGGAAAGCATGTACGGCCCGCCGCCCATGCCGTTTTGAAAGGTGTAGTCCACCGGGTTGTTTTGCATGCCCCAGGCCTTGTACATGGCGAGACGGCCCTTGAAGGTCACGTTCTCGGTGACCTTGGCCCGCAGGCCGAGACGCAACCGGTTGGTCCACATGGTGTCGTTATCATAGGTGTTGGCCGCCGTGGGGGTGTAGCCCATAGCCTGGAACAGGGCCAGCCGCTGGGCGGGGGAAAACTGCTTCATCAGGGTGACCAGATTGTTGGTCTTCTGGGCCTGGGAGAGCTCGGTCGCGCCCGGGGCAACCGTAACGCCCGTGATGGCGCCTGCCGCATTGGTGGTGATGGTCACCGCCGTGGGATCGCCGTAGAGGATGTTGCCAATGGTCTGCCCGGCCGCGCCCGCGGAAGCAGCGATATTGCCCGCAGTGGGGGAGGTGGGGTCGGTGAGGAAGAAACCGTACAGCAGGCCGGCGGTGCCGTTCGTAGCCCCTTGAGAGCCGGCCACCGTGTGCACATTACCGGCAATGGCCGCAGGATTGGTGGGGTCGAGGGTGTTGGGGTCGGTAAACCACTCCACACCCCGCGCCACGTTCATGGCCGTAAAGTGCGGTGGGGTGTCGGCGGTGTTGAAGTCGATCCGGCTGCGGAAGTCGCCGAAGATCTGGATACGCGAGGCCAGGTTCCATTTTTCCGCGCTGTCGTTCAGATCTTCCACCGTGGCGGCCGTATCCTCGGTGCTCGCCTTGATCTGCTCCATTTGTTGCTGCAGGGTCTGGAGCTGGCGGGTGAGCTGGTCAATCTGCCGTTGGAGCTGATCGACGCTCGGGGCCGCCATTGCCGCGGCGGGCAGACTCACGAGTCCGGCCAGGGCTGCAATGGAAAGTTTTTTCAGCATAGGTC
>JALWRU010000499.1 GCA_026994095.1 Nitrospira sp.
ACCCCCACCAACGGCGTGGTATCGGCTTCGTTTGCCTCTGTCGATACAGGCTCGGCGGGCGTTGCCTGCTCGCTTGCCGGGGCGACCGCCTCCGTCGCCTGGGCCTCCGGCACCGAAGTCGCGGCGATCGCCACCGTCTCGACAACCGCCTCGGCAGGTGTCTCAGCAACGGTGCTGGTGGTGACATCCGCCATGGCAGTAACGATCACTTCATCGTTTGCAGCGTCAGTGGCTGCTTCACTTGTGTCAGAGATAAGGGCTGGACCCTCCGGGTGCTCCAGCGCAGCCAGCTCCGCCAGTGCCGGCAACGCGGGGGAGCCGCCGCCCTGCGCCAGATCGCTATCGATGCTCGGGCCAACCAGCTTGGCCAATGCCGCCAGGGCATCTTCCCGCGCCTGAATCAGCGCCTTCATATTAGGAACATCAACGATCGCCCTGGACGCTGGCGGCTCAATCGCAGCCTCCACTACCGGAGTGGCCTCAATCGGAGTGGCCTCAATCTTTTTGGCCGGTACGGCAGCCTCGACCTCGTCTACGGTCGGTGTTTCTACCGCTGAAGTCGGCGCCACCCCGGCAGCAATTGCCGACGCGGTGTCTACTGGCGTAGCAGCCGGGGTAGCTGCCGCAACGGTCGGCTGCTCGTTGACCGGGGCCACGGCACTCTCTGCCGGGGCGGTCGCTGTCGGCGTTACTGCCGGGTCCGGGGTCGCCACAGCCATGAGGGCGGGGCGCTCCACCGTTTTTACTTTCGGGGCGCTGGCCTTGGCGACCACCGGTGCGGTCGGGGTACCCACCACCATCAATCTCATGACACCGGCTTCGTTCTCAACCCGCAGACGCTTGAACAGGGCCTTGTCCGATCCCTTGGTCGGCAATAACCGGACCCGCACAGTATCCTTGTCGTACTGATAGGCAAACACTTCGGCGATGCCGCCGGTGCCGACCGGAATACGCTGCTTGGCCGGGGTCAGATAGGTGCCTTTCAGCTCCACCTGTACCGCCCGGTCCAATGCCGTCACCACCGGTTTGACCGCGCCACGCAGGGCCAGGGTCACGGTGGTGCCGGGGATCTGCGGCTGCACCTCGATGCCGGTCAGTTTGGACATATAGGCCAGATCCGCCGCCTGTACCGGCAGCGGCAGGGCCAACAAGGTGACCCCTAGCAGGGCCGTGATCAGGGTATGTTGTTTCATCGCAGGTTATGAATCCGTTCAGAGGGGGTCACCACTTCGGTCAGGCGGACCCCGAATTTTTCGTTCACTACCACTACTTCGCCACGGGCCATCAGTTTGCTGTTGACCACCACTTCCAGCGGCTCGCCGGCCAGTTTATCCAGCTCTACCACCGACCCCTGTCCCAACTGCAACAGGTCGCGAATGAGGATGCGGGTTTCACCGAGCCGCACACTGATCTGGACCGGAATGTCGAACAGAAAATTGATCGACTGAGGGTCCTGCTGGCCCGCCTCGGCAATCGGTGCAAAGCTGACCGGCTGGGCTGAACGGGCGGCAATCTCGGCGGCAGAGGGTGATGCGGGAGCCAACTCGGTCGCAGCGATCTCGCCACTGTCACCGCCTTCGCCCAGGGCATCGGCCAACATGGCCTTGTCGGCGTCGGTCATGCCCTCTTCTTCTACCAGCCCGGTCGCATCGTCGGTGGCTGCGCCTTCGGACATCATGGCGGCAGCCATTTCGTCATCAGACATGCCATCCAGCTCCGCTCCGTCGTCAGCATCAGCCGTACTATCGGCGGCATCATCAGCAGCGTCAGCGCCGCCTTCAGACATCATGGCAGCGGCCATCTCGTCGTCACTCATACCGTCCACATCGTCCGCAGGGGCGTCGTCTCCGGCAGCTTCAACCGGCGTATCGTCTTCCGGTGTGGCCTCGGCGGTCTCTTCCGGGTCGGTGGTCTCCGGGGTTTCATCCGGGGTGGTATCGTCAGCCATTGTGTGCCTCTCGTTGCGTTTTTTGCTCTAATGCGCCGTGGATCTGAAACGACACGTAGCCGTCTCGTTCGCCCGGGTAGCCCCAGAATTTAGGGACCTCCTCCACGGTAATCTGTAAAGGGTCGGTCACCTTGTTGGGCAGCAGCACCACATCACCCACCTTCCATCGGGCCACGTCGCCCAGCGGGTAGTCGGTGGTACCCAGCTCGACCGACAGGGTCAGGCTGGTCTCAAAGGCCCGGTCGTTGATGTCTCTCACCCAGGTGGAGTCGGCCACCATGCTCTCGCCTTTGAAGATCGACGCCAGCTTCTCTTTGATCGGCTCCAGTGCTGAGTAGGGGAACACCATGTACATGTCTGTTTCCTGGTGGTTTAACTCCACCTTGAAGCGACAGCAGACGGCCATGTCGGTCGCGCCAATCACCATGGCAAACTGGGAGTTGATCTCGGTACGCTGGTACTCGAAGGTGATCGGGTGAACCCCCTCCCACGCCTCCCGAAAGAAGCCCATGGCGTAGTCAGAAATCTTGTGAATAAAGTGACGCTCCACCGCAGTGAAATCACGCCCTTCCAACTTCACGTGGGTCTGGTTTTTACCACCGAAGAACTGGTCCATCATGTTGGCCACCAACTCGGCCTCCATGATAAACACACCGCTACCCTGCAACGGCTCCAACCGGCAAATGGTAAAGCTGCTGGGGATCGGCAAGGTATCGACAAAGTCCTGAAATGGCCGGTAGATGAAGTCGTCCAGAGAGACCACCACATCGTCGAGCAGTTCACTGGCCATCATCTCTTGCATAGAGCGCGAAAACTTTTCGCAGATCATCTGCAGAGAGGGCAAATAGCCCCAGTTGACCGAGTCCCGTGCGCCCAGGTTATAGCGGGTAATACCCGAGTCATCGGGTGCCTCATCGGCAACCTCGGGCTCTGCCTGGTCACCGTCCAGCCCGCTTAAAAGGGCGTTGACCTCGTCTTGTGATAACACCTGTTCCATGGCTTACTGCACCATAAACTCGGTGAGATAGACCGCCGACACCCGACCGTTATCCATCATGGCGTTGAGCTTCTCCATGACAATTTCACGCAGGGCGATCTTGCCCTGGGAGGAGAGCAGCTCTTCACTGCTTTTTGACGACAGATACATGAGCATCTTGTCGCGTACCTTGGGAAGATGGCCGTTGACCCAGTCGACGGCCTCCTGGCTATCCATCTCCAGCGTGAGGGTGGTGCGCAGATAGTGGCTGCCACCCGGATCGGCCAGGTTCACCAAAAACGGATCCAGCTCCAGGTTGATGGCAACCTCTGCCACCACCTCTTCAACTGCGGCCTCGGCATCTTCTTTACCGCCCCCCATGGTCATGAAAGCAGCCGCACCCCCACCCGCCAGCAGAACCACTGCGGCGATGATGATAATGAGCTTCTTTTTGCCACCACCGCTGGCCTCGGTGGCCTCTTCTTTGGTCTCTTCGTCCTTGGCCATGTCTTGCTCCCCTTACGATTGCCTTGAAATAAACTTAACGACCCGTGTCCGGTATGACCGGCGCAAATACAAATTCCAGTTGTGGTGAAATGGCCCCCTCAATCTCGGGGCCTCCTGCCGGTGACCGCCGGGCCACGTAGGTAATCTGCTCCGGCCTGACACCGTTACTCATTAATACCCGCCCTGCCGCCTGCACCCGGTCGGCAATGGTCTGCCAGGAACTACCGACCCCGGCCCCCACCTGCGTTACTGCTACATCACTACCGGTACGGACCAGATAGGTGGCCAGCCCTTCGAGCTTGTTAAGGCCGTCGGCTGTCCAACCGCCATCGGCGCGGGTCCAGTCGCTGGAACCCTGAAGTACCAGCCCCCGCTCATCCATATGCAGCACATATCCTGCCGACAGCCCGTAGCGACCCAGCCGATGTTTGAATCGCTCAATCCACGCCCCTGCATCACCAATCCCCGGTAGCGGGACGCCATTACCCGCCTGTCCGGGAATCAACCCCTCTGGCGGGCGGGTCAGATAACCGGCGTCGCTCCATGCGGTGGTAATGCCCTGATCCAGTTCGCCAGCCTTTAAGGTGCTCATGGACAGGAACAGCACAAACATGGTCACCAACAAGGTGATCAGGTCAGAAAAGATCACCAGCCAGCTATCCACCAGGTCCTGGGACTGCCAGGCGTTATTGAGGCGCGACGGCGAAATCACAGCACGGCTCCCAGTGCCAGTAGTGCCACCAGCGTGGTGCCCTCGGTGCGTACCGGAGCGTCAATCTCTGGCACCCCCCGTTCAATCGAGCTGACTGCAGCGATGCGCTCCGGGCTCACCCCTTGCTGTTCAATCACCGATGCCAGCGTGGTCGCCCACCGCAGACGGTCGCCGTGGCTCAGACCGACAGTTTCAATCTGCACGGCAATATCACCATCTTTGGCCACCTGCGCGATCTGCGCCAACGTCGTCACCAGCCCGTTAGAGAGTGTTGCCTGGGTGGGCAGATGCACCAGCAAGTCGTCACCGCGCCACTCCAGCGCACCCTTCGGTGCGTCTTGCGCCAGCCCTGCTGCCAACTGCCAGACCGCCTGACGCGGTCCACTGAGGAGCCCCCGCTGTTCAACGTCCGCCTGCGGTGCCACAGTCCAGTCAGAGAATAAAAACGCCTTGGCCAACGAGGCATAGACCGCGTGATGGCGGTCCTGATTGGGCATGGACAGGGAAAACAGGTACACCATCAAGGTGAGCAATATCAGCCCCAACGCCGTATAGAGGCGCACTGCCACATCACGGGCCGGATGATCGTAAGGGCCAGGCATGGGGGCCTGCTGATCCGACGCAGACAAGGTATACATGGTGAACTGCCCCATGCTTATGCGCCCCGTTTCTTGCGGCGTTTAAACATGCCCTTGCCGAATCGGGCCGGATGGTCAGCGGCGGATTCGGTCGCCATATCCGGTGTGATAAAGGTCATGAGCTTCTGCTCCAGTACCGCCGGGTGATCACCTGCGGCGACCGAAACCACCCCTTCAAGGGTCAGCTCGCGCAGCACCATCTCGCGCCAGCTGCGGTAGCGCAGTTTGCCCGACAGGGGGAAAAATACCAGGTTGGCCAGCACCGCCCCGTACAGGGTCGAAAGCAATGCAACCGCCATGGCCGGGCCGATATTGGCCGGGTTGTCCAGCGCCCGCAGCATGTTCACCAACCCGATCAGCGTGCCGATCATGCCCATGGCCGGGGCAAAGGTGCCCATGGTCGAAAAAATGTCTGCCCCCAGCCGGTGACGCTCAGCGGTACTGGCGATCTCCCGGCCCATCATGCGGGTGATGTCATCCGGATCGGTGCCGTCGATGGCCATCTGCATACAGCGCTTGAAAAAGGGGTCTTTCAGCCGGGCCGCATCGCCAGACAGGGACAGAATGCCCTGACGGCGCGCCCGTTGAGACAGGTCACCCAACAGCTTGATGCGGTCAGCAAAGCGCTCATCGCGGGTGACAAACGCCTTTTTGAGCACCGATACGATGCCCAGAATCTTGCCCAGGGGGTAGTAGACCAGACAGGCCCCCAGGGTGCCGCCCAGTACAATCATCAAGGCAGGTGCATTGATGAAAAAAGAGAACGCGCCGCTCTCGGTGACGGCATACCCCATCAACGAAAAGGCAAAGACGATCCCTAGAATAGTGGCCGCATCCATGCGCGTTTCATCCCCTCAGTTGCTGCCGTTGCCACATGGCTCCGGCTCCCAACCGCTACTGTCTGCAACCCCAGTGCCAGCCCTAAAAAAATCGATCTATTACTATATTTTTCAGCGAGTTACAAAGGGTCCATCAACCTGAGATGATGGCGAGACCTACTGAAGCGGCAGCAGACCGGCTGACCAGCGTCGGTTGTTTGACGTTTGACCTTAAGTTTTTTTTGACGGGCATTTGCCCCGACCGTTTCCCGGTATACGGAGTCACACAGACACAAACGGGAGCCGGCTGGCCCGGCAATGGTAGTCACCACATGCCGGACAATCGACAGTCACGCCAGCAGAGACGCCGACAGACAGTACCGGTATTGGGACCGGGTCCACCGCCCTCTGACTCCCCCTATGTCAGAAAACGGCAGGCCCGACCCCATATCGGTTACCGATGGAATATTGTCCCCTATCGGATAATGTTCACCAGATCCTGCAACAACTGATCGGTGGCGGTGATGACCCGCGAGTTGGCCTGGAAGGCCCGCTGGGCGGAGATCATCTTGATGAACTCACCGGCCAGATCCACGTTGGACAGCTCCAGCGAATTCGACAGCACCCGCCCACGACCACCCGCCGCCGGAACCCCCACGTTGGCCTGACCGGAGGCAAACGACTCGGAGAACAGGTTGGAACCCTGCGGGTTGAGACCCCGCGGGTTGTTGAAGGTCGATACGGCGATCTGCGCCAGAATGCGGGCCTCACCATTGTTGTACAGCCCCTCGACCAGCCCATCGGTAGAGATGGTCACCGACTGCAACTCACCGGGGGTAAAGCCGTTCTGGCTCTGGAAACTGGTGGACGAGATCACACCAAACTGGGTGGTGCCGTCCAGACCGGAGCCAGACTCAGTGGCCACGTTGGTACCAAAGTCAAAGGTGATGACCTGATCCTCTGCCGAACCCCCGTTGAACTGAAAGCCGGAGGCCGCCGGGTCGGAGCCGGATACCGGATAGGTGATAGCACTCTCCGCCTGCAACCCGCCAGCCGCGTTGAAGGTCAAGGTTCCGCTGGCCTGAACTTCGGTGGCACCCGACAAGGTATCGGCCCCGTCGACTGTCGCATTCCAGTCCCAACTGTTATTGGCGGTCTTGGTGTAATAGATGGTCAACAGGTGGCTGCGACCCAGAGAATCGATCACCGACAAGGCACTGGTGTGGTTGGACGATGAGATCGGATCGGTGATATCAAACCCGCCAGCAATGACCGGTGCGCGGGAGTCCAGGTTGGAGTTCACGGTAATCGCGCTGGTGGCGTTGGGGTTGGAGATGTTGCTCTTCAACTGGATGCTGCCCAGCAGACCGGTAACGGTGCCGGCACTGTCGGCCAGGAAGCCTTGCAACTGATGCCCCTCCGGGTTGACGATAAAGCCGTCGGAGTCGGTGCCAAACACCCCGGCACGGGTATAGAAGTTACCCACACCGTTGTTTACCAGAAAGAAGCCGTCACCGTCGATGGCTACGTCCAGCACGTTGCCGGTACTCTCAAAGGAGCCCTGACTCAGGTCCTTGTCCACCGAGGAGACCAGCACACCACGGCCCACCGGCTGGCGGCCGGTGCTGCCGGACAGCACATCGGCAAAGATGGCGCGGCTGGCCTTGAAACCGACCGTGTTGGTGTTGGCAATGTTGTTGCCGGTCACCGACAGGCTGGTACCGTTGGCGTTGATACCGCTCACACCTGCAAATAACGAAGTTAGTGTTCCCATGATGTTCTCCTAGTGGTCAATCGACAGTCGTAAAAAATAATAAGTGGGTCAGGTGTCAGGCGGCCGGGCCGCTTTTCACGGCGATCAGATCGGTGAGCGGAACCCGCCTTGAGCCGACAGACAAGAGCGCCTCGCCGTCTTCATAGACCGCCCCGGTCACCCGTCCCCGCACCTCGGTCCGGGTGCCCACGGTGTTGCCGTTGGCATCCTGGGCCAGAATCGAAAAGCGGTAGTTGCCATCCGGTAGCGACTGCCCCGTGTTGTCCAGTCCGTCCCAGACCCCTTGCTGGGCCCCGGCGTCCAGCGCGCCCAGCGAGATGGTGCGAACTGTCAGGTCGTTCTGGTCGCGGATGACCGCGTTCACCACCTCGGCGTGACCGTCCAGCGAGAACTGCACCGGCGTGGCACCATCGGCGGTCAGCCGTACTGAATCCCCTTTGGCCAGAATCTCCCGATCCAGAAAACCGGCCACGCTGGCCATGCCACTGGGTACCTGAGAGTCCACCAGTCCGCCTAGATTGCTGTTCATTTGAAACAGTTGTTCCAGGCTGGAGAACTGCGCCAACTGGGCAGTAAATTCAGTACTGTCGGTGGGGTTAAGCGGGTCCTGATACTCCATCTGGGTGA
Source organism: Nitrospira sp. (assembly GCA_026994095.1). Taxonomy (GTDB): domain Bacteria; phylum Nitrospirota; class JACRHL01; order JACRHL01; family JACRHL01; genus JALWRU01. Next base: position 8,001 of record JALWRU010000499.1, read on the forward strand.
CCAGCAGTTTTAGGAAATCTTCTTTTCCCAACTCCTGATTGGCAGACGCGGCGGCTACCGGGTCGGCCAACGGATTGGCAGGGATGGAATCGACACTACGAATCGGCATGATACGGTCCTTTGTGTGGGTCTAGGCGACCACGTTGAGACCGGCGCGGGTGGAGACCTGCGCGGTCACGGGGGGGGTGACGGAATCGTCATGATTTTCACTGGCCGGTCGGGGCGGGCCGTCCGAACCACCATCGCGCCCGCCGAACGCCGCCCCGTCACGGGACGTTAACGATACGTTCACCTGCGCGGCGTTGGCCCCGTTGTCGAGCAGCGCCTGCTGCAGACGCTGCTGCTGGGACTCCAGCAACTCCTTGGCAACAGTGGTCTGGGCCATCAGTTCAGCGGTCAAACCGCCGCTACCGGTGGCCACCCGAATGTGCAGTTCACCCAAATGGTCCGGGCTCAACCGCAGGGTGATTTCACGCTCGCCACCCCGCACCATCTGCAAGGTACGGTCGATCACCTGATCGAAGGACTCGGCCCGTTGCAGGTTCGGGGTCAGCCCGCCCCGCACCCCCTGTACAGAATTCGAGCCGGTTGCAGATGAGGCCCCTAACCCGGCCATACCGGTCGTCGCATCCGTTGTGGAGGCTCCCGACTCCCCAACTGTTTTTTGGACTGACTGACCTTTATTGATGGCGGATACCATTCGGTCCATGACCGATTGATCCACACCTGCAACCGGCGCACCCGGTAATTTCTCGACCCCGGCCAGACCGGCCAGCGTATTCTTAAAGGACGACTTCTCGGAGCCGGTTACCACCTCTTTTCCGTTGGCTCGGCTACTGCCAAAACGCTCTCCGGTGCCGTCGCCTTCTTCCGACTCCTGCTCATCTCCGGTATCCGACCCGGACAGGGATAGTTCAACCGACTCGCCCTCTTCCACCACCGCCTGCTCGTCATCAACCTGCTCACCGGGCTGGCCATCAAGCGCTGTTTTAAACGACGCAGCAGGTGCCGCCGATAGCGGCTCACCCGCCAACGCGGCCGCTTTGGCTCCCACCTTGTCAGCGTCTGCCACCGCCTCGCTATCCACCTCAGCCGTCGGTGCTGCCCCACCTGCAACCACCGCACTGGCCGACAAGATCTTTTGCGCGGCCACTTCACCATCGCTGGCGGTGCGCTGGGCAAAGGCCAACGGCCCGCTAATCGGCTGATTGACCGACCGGGCCGCCCCCCCCTCCTGTGGCCCGACGGCAACGACTACCGCCTCGCTACCATCGGCGCTCTGTTCCGGCTTGTTGTCGGCCTCACCCGGATCCTGCTCACTGCTCGCCTGCGGATTGTCGTGTGTCGCTTCTCCGGCGGCTGAAACCGCTGTGGCCTCGACCTGTGCGGTGTCATCTCCGGCCTGTAATACCTTGTCAGTGTCGACCCGGACGGACCGTTCTTTACGGGTTTCAGCGGACGGCTGCCGTTCCCGATCAGGGCGGTTGTCAGCACGGGAGGCCTGCTGATCCTGCTGCTGCCTGGATTCTACCCGGCTGCGAGGGGGCGGATCACTCTGCTGGCGCTCCAGCAACTGCTGAAAGGTGTTGGAATCTGGCCGGTTCTCCACATTGATTGCGGGTAGGTCAGGACGGCCCAATAACTGGGCAGGCAACTCAAACAACTGCATGGCTAGATTCCCTTATCGGTATAAAGCAGCGGTGCCCATGGGCACAAAAAATGGTGGTGTACGGGTGTCATGTTTACTCGGGCCGTGCCAGCCGCTCACCCAACTGGGCGGCCTTGTCGGTGGGCATAAACTCCATAATGCCAGCGGCAGATTTGCCCTTCATACCTGCAAACAGCGCCAGCGCAGTGCGCTCTTGCATGGTGTCCAGAATGGGAGCAGCCTCTTCCGGGGCCATGGCTTCATAGACCTTGATCAGGCGGCGAATCTTGTCGTTATTGGCCTTGTTTATGAGGCCCTCGCGGCGCTTGATCTCTTTGAGCAACGCCCGGTTTTCGGCGATCAGACCGTTTAGGTCGCCACGCAGACGGGTAAGTCGTCGCTCCTGCGTGGACAGACGTGCTTCTCGTTTGGCAAAACGCTGCACACGGGCCCGCTCGGCCTCCTGTACGACCGACTCCAGCACCGCCATCGTCGGTGCGGCCCCTTCCGGTAGTTCGTCTGCGGCCCGGACCGTTGATGGGCCCCACAAGGCACCGGTCATTACCGCGATCATTGTCATGCTGGCCCAGGAGTTTCTCCTGCATGGACCAGACTGAAAACCGAGACCCCTCATCGGCTTTCCTCCCTCTGGTTTCGACCTTAGTGGTCGCGCCTTCCCGGCCGGTATAAATCGTTCAAGGTCTGCTGTTCCCGCCGCTCCTGCAACCGTTTTTGCTGCTGCGCACGGCGGCTGCACACCGCTTCAATGGCCTGTCGATAGCGGCGGCTCTCCGTCCATTGAGACTGCCGCTCTATCAATATCTGCTGCCGTTCCTGCACTGTCTCGGTAACGTCGGCAATCTGTACATCCAGCGCCCGAATGTGGGCCTGTCCGTCGGCCAGATTGGCCACCTGTGTGCCGTCTACCACCCAGCGCTGCAATCGCTCGCGCCAGTCGGCCTGACTGTGTTGTACCTCCGACAGGGCCA
>JALWRU010000500.1 GCA_026994095.1 Nitrospira sp.
CGCTTTTCCGGCTTCCGGGATGAGGCCGCCGCCGATCGTGATAGACTCTCGGCCATGGGCGTACCGTTTGTAAAAATGTCCGGCGCGGGCAACACCTTTGTGGTGATCGACAATCGGGACGGGGTTGTGGCCGACGCCCTCAAAACTGCCGGCATCTCGCTGGAGCGATTTGTGGTGCGGGCCTGCTCGCCGGTCCACGGGGCGGCCACCGACGGCCTGATCCTGCTGGAGCCGTCCACCAAGCACGATTTTACCTGGCGCTTTTTTAACGCCGATGCCAGCGCTGCAGGCATGTGTGGCAACGGTGCCCGCTGTGCCGCATGGTACGCCCATGAGGTAGGGATTGCCGGCCAGAACATGTGTTTTGAGACCGGCGCCGGGGTGGTATCGGCAGCCATTGACGAGCAGCAGGTGGTCATCACCCTCACGCCGCCCAGCGCCATCAGCGCTCCCATCAAACTGACCGCCATGGGTCAACAGTGGACCGGCTATGCGGTCAATACCGGGGTTCCCCATGTGGTCATCGAGGTGCCGTCCCTCAGCGAGATCGACGTACCGGCGCTGGGGTCTGAAATTCGCCACGACAAGCAGTTTGAGCCGGACGGCACCAACGTCAACTTTGTCGGCCACTCGGTAGACGGCCACCTGAAGGTACGCACCTTCGAGCGCGGGGTGGAGGGTGAGACGCTGGCCTGCGGTACCGGTGTCACCGCCGCTGCGCTGGTACGCGCCCATCTGGGAGATGTTCAGTCACCGGTACGGGTACAGCCGTTGAGTGGTGAGTTTTTAACCATCCGCTTTGAGCGGGAGGGGGATCGATTCACCAATGTGCAGGTGGCTGGCCCTGCCAAGGTACTACTGTCTGGCACGTTGGAGATGGCCGCGCTGGGCTAGGTGCTTTTGGAGCGGTTGGCCCTAGTACCACTCCCAGGAAAGTTGGCTCTTGGCCCTGAGATCATCGCTGCCGGAAGTCAGCCCCCATAACAGCCCCACCTGCCAGACAATGCGTTTGGAAAGGTAGATGTTCACCACCGGCCCCAGCAGATGGCCCTGCAAGGACAGGCTTTTGGGGTTGCGTACCTCACCTAGCGAACCGAACGCCTCCAGCGCCGGGATCACCCGCGGCGACCACCGTCCGGCAGCCCGCAATGCGTAGCCAATTTCAGTTCCATCGGTAGCGTTGACCCCCAACTCTTTCTCCAGCACCAGATTTCCGGTAATACTGAAATCGGTGGTGCTTTTCTCCAGCAGGGCCTTGAACTCCACCTTGTCAGCGCGGGTGGGATCGTTGTTGATCTGATACTCCAGGTAGGTGGCCAGGTCGATAAAACGCTCGCCCTGTTCGTACAACTGGTGAATCCACTCAGACTTGTACCGTTTGACGTCCAGGCTGACGCCGTTGGTGTCTTCCAGCACCACGTACAGCCCCAGTGAATCGCGCGGACCAAAGCCATATTTAAGTTCAATCTCGTGGCCGACAACATCATCGCCCCCGCTACTTTCATACCACTCAATGTAGTACTCAATCTCTTTTTCGCCCTCATGCACGATGGGCGAATAGACGATTTTTTTGGCCCAGGCAGGGCTGGCCAACAACAGCACCAGGCAGACACCACAAACAGACCTGAACATGAACCGGCTCCTACGCCTTGGCGGCGTTAACTGAATTGAGGGAGGCAAAGCGTACCGTTCTGGCAGACCTCGCGCCACAGCAAACTATTCGGCGATGATTTTTCCCTGAGCGGTGTCCGCGTGGAACTCGCCAAAGAACGGGTATTCTCCGGGCTTTAATGGCGGCAGAAAGACGCTGATTTTGCGACCCGCCCGTACCAGTTTCTCCCGATTGAGTTCAAAGCTCTCAAACTCTTCAATGGTGTCGTCGTCGTTGTGGACGATCAACTTAATTTTTTTACCCGCAGGAACCCGTACTTCGTCCGGGTGGAAGCGGTGGTCTTTAATGTGAATCTCAAAGACCTCTACCCCACCCGCCAGCGCAGTTACGGGCAGCATCAGCCCGGTTAGCAAGGCACATAGCGCCACCACCAACAGGGGGAGACGGATATCGGCGGTGAATGACCGGGAGAAGATTCGGGTGGCTGGGTTCATCGGTAACTGGCTCGTATCATCTGGGCTGCACGCTGACACCCTATACGGGGCACTGCGCAGTGCTTTCGGGTGACCATCATCGGGGATAACATCTCACCCGGTCGATAATGAGAATGATTCCCATTATCATTTGAAATGTCCGACAGGTCAAGCGTTTACTCTCCCCCGTCAGGTCAGGAGGCCGCAGGTAGCAGAGTAAACTCCCTGGCGATTCGCTTCAGCCCACCGTGTGGCACCTGTCTGTGAGGGTTACACGATATACAGCTGGACTGCAGCGTTACGGGCGGGTCAAGTCAAACGGATAGGTGTGGCTGGTGAACCCTTCCGCTACTAAAAAAGCGACCGTTTCGATCTTTCCGGAGAACTGGTAGCTCAACGGATAGCGACCATTCTCGCCCTCATACACCTCATCAGGAGACGGCTGGCTGCCCCCCTTGGTAGCCAGTTCCTGACCGTACTTGTTGTAGGCGCGAATACCGATGTAGCGATTGCCCGGACCACCCCAGGAGTAGGAGACCCGGCTGTTTTCGATAGAGGTAATGGTGATGCTCACCTGCCCTACATTACGGCCCACCACAAAGTCAC
>JALWRU010000501.1 GCA_026994095.1 Nitrospira sp.
AGTAACAACCACGGTATGCCGCACCCGTTCCACATTCACGATGAGTTGTTCCAGATTATCTCCCGCAACGGTGTGGCCCCGGCGGCCAACGAGCAGGGCTGGAAGGATACGGTGCTACTAAAACCGCGAGAGGTGGTGCGATTTATCGTTAAATTTAACGACTACGCCGATACCACCAACCCGTTTATGTACCACTGTCATATTTTAGAACATGAAGACAACGCCATGATGGGCCAGTTTGTGGTGGTATAACCCGGCTCGCCAGGGAGAAACCGCTTGATTGACCACATCACCATCGGTGTCAGCGACTACCTCCACAGCCGCGATTTTTATACGGCTATTCTGGCCCCGCTGGGGTATCCGTTGCTGCGGGAAGTAATCACCCCGGAGTCGCAGAGATCGGCCGGATACGGACCGGCTGACTTCAAACCGGGCTTCTGGCTGACCGACAGCCAACCGGTATCATCCCAGGTCCATTTTTGTTTTCAATCCGAAACCCGGGCAGGGGTGCGGGCCTTTTATGAAGCGGCCATGAACGCCGGAGCAGTAAGCGATTTTGCACCGGGCATTGTGGAAGAGTACCACCCGTCCTATTACGCAGCATTTGTACTCGACCCGGACGGTTACAAGATCGAAGTGCTCTGCCTGGAGAACGAGTCTCCGGCCTAGCTTCCGCGCCCGGTTGGGCAGTTGTCTTCAGCCGATTCGCCATCGTCTTCCTGCGGCCGCAGATGGCCGTTATCGTCGTAGTCCAGTTCGATCCACATGGCGTTTAAAATGGCAAAAAAACTCACCAGAAACAGCCCCAGTATGGCGGAAAAATACCACATTGTTTAACGCCTCATCGAGCTAGTACGCATTGTCGGTATCGGCCACAGATTGACTGTCTACCGGGCCTCGCAAGACCTTGTAGACCCAGCGGGTATAGGCCACAATCAACGGCAAAAATACCACCGCCGCTAACAACATCAAGAACAGGGTAAAGTGGCTGGAGGTAGCGTCCCACACGGTCAGGCTGTGAGACGGATGGGTAGACGACGGCAGCATAAACGGAAATACCGTAGTTACCGGCGTGGCCACAATACCGACGATTCCCGCTCCCCCGGCCACAAATCCGACCCGGCTGTGGCCCTTCCAGTGGGCCGCGCGGGCCAGCACCAATCCGGCCAATGCCAGCAACGGTGCCAGCCACGCCCAGGGACGCGCCCACAGGGAGGTCAGCCAGACCCCTTCGCCGGTACTTACCTGCTTCATCAACGGGCTGGACGGGCCGCCCACCGGGATGTCACTGGTAATGACATACCCCTCCACCCCCAACGCCATCCACACCCCACCCAGCAGGAACAGCACCAGGGTGGTCCGTGACATGATAGAGGCCACCTTGCGGGCGCGAGCGGCCAGTTCCCAGGTGGTCTTCACCGCCAGATAACCGGCCCCGTGCATGATGATCATCGAGACCGCTGTCAGCCCGCAGAGGATTGGAAACGGCGTCAATAGCCCCCAGAAACCGCCGTCATAAATGGGCAGCATCCGTTCGTTGAAGTGGAACGGCACCCCGCTCACCACATTGCCCAGGGCAACGCCAAAGACAAAGGTCGGCACCACCCCGCCAAAACAGAGCGCCCCGTCCCAGAAGTTGCGCCATTTCGCCGACGGCATCTTGCTGCGAAAGGTAAACCCGACGGGCCGCAGAATCAGCGCCACCAGTACCAGAAACATGGCCAGATAGAAGCCTGAAAAGGCGGTGGCATAGAGGGTGGGAAAGGCTGCAAACATGGCCCCGCCGCCCAGCACAAACCAGACCTGATTGCCCTCCCACACCGGCCCCACCGAGTTGATCATCACCCGCCGGTCGTCATCGGTACGGCCAATCATCGGCAGCAGCGCTGCCACCCCCAGATCGAAACCGTCCATGACCGCAAAGGCGATCAATAACACCGCCAGCAAGGCCCACCAGATCACTCGCAAGGTATCGTAATCAATCGGCATGGCCTATCCCTCCGCCACGGGCGGCTTGGGGGCCAACGCCTTGTCGGGTCCCATGCGCACATACTTGGTCATCAGGTAGACATCGGCCACGGCCAGCCCGGTGTAGAGCACCACAAATGCCACCAGCGTAAACAACACGTTGCCCGCGCTGACGCTGGAGACCGCCATAAAGGTCGGCAATATGCCCTCAATGGCCCACGGCTGGCGGCCCACTTCGGCCACAATCCAGCCCATCTCCGCAGCAATCCACGGCAGTGGAAACGAGCAGACTGCACACCATAAAAAGACCCGTTCACGGGTGCAGGAGCGGCGGGCAGACAGCACAAACGCAGCGGCGAACAGCAGGATCAGATAAAAACCGATGCCTACCATGGCCCGAAACGCCCAGAACATCACCCCCACGTTGGGGACTGTTGACCAGGCGGCCTCGTCAATCTGCGCCTCGGTAGCGTGCTGCGGGTCGTCACGATACTGCTTGAGCAGCAGCCCGTAGCCCAGATCGCCAGAATGTTCGTTGAGCAGCGCCCGCGCCGTCCCGTCGCTACGGTCGTCTTTGAACGCCTCCAGCGCGCCGTAGGCGACGATGCCGTTCTCGACTCGCTCCCGTGCGTGTTCTACCAGATCGTAGATACCGGGCACCTCTTGATCGATGGAGCGGGTAGCGATCAGCCCCAGCGCCCAGGGGA
>JALWRU010000502.1 GCA_026994095.1 Nitrospira sp.
CTCCCGGCCCGGTCAAGGGCTGCAACAACCCGGTCATTTATTATCTAAAACCATTGATATATTGGCAGATTTTCGCATTCAACAAGGTGTGGAAATGGTTGACAGAGTAGCCTGGTGTGGCCTATGATCAGCGGCTAGGCAAAATTGCCATTTGTTCCTTTTCAAACGTGTTGGATCCGTGAGCCAAAGCAGCCCATTTCATACGATTAGTGAAGCCATCGACGCCATCAAGGCCGGAAAGATGGTCATTCTGGTAGACGACGAGGATCGTGAAAACGAAGGCGATCTGGTGCTGGCGGCAGAGGATATCACCGCTGAAGCGGTCAACTTCATGGCCACCGAAGGGCGCGGGCTGATCTGCCTGAGTCTGGAGGAAGAGCAGGTGCAGCGGTTGCATCTGCCCCCCATGAGCGCCACTAATACGTCGCCGTTTGAAACCGCCTTTACCGTGTCGATCGAGGCCCGCGAAGGGGTCACTACCGGCATCTCTGCCGCCGATCGGGCCACTACCATCAAGGTGGCCTGTGATCCGGACTGTCAGCCTCACGATCTGGTGCGTCCGGGCCATATTTTCCCCTTGCGGGCAGTGCCCGGCGGGGTGTTGCGACGGGCCGGGCAGACCGAAGGGTCGGTGGATCTGGCGCGGCTGGCGGGCAAGCGTCCGGCCGGGGTGATCTGCGAGATCATGAACGCCGACGGCACCATGGCACGGGTGCCCGACCTGCTTGAATTCTCTAAAAAACACGACATCGTGATGGTCACCATCAAAGACCTGATCGAGCATCGTATTCACCACGAATCGCTGGTGAAACGGTGCGCCACTGCCCACCTGCCCACCGAATTTGGCGACTTCACCGCCATCGTCTATGAAAACGCTATCGACAAAGACAACCATGTGGCGCTGGTGAAGGGGGACATTAGTAAGGGTATACCGCTGGTTCGGGTTCACTCCGGTTGCCTGACCGGCGACGTCTTCTCCTCTCAACGGTGCGACTGTCAGGCGCAACTGCACAGTGCTATGGAGACCATCGACAAGGCCGGTAGCGGGGTCATCCTCTATATGCAGCAGGAGGGGCGCGGCATCGGTCTGGTAAACAAACTGCGCGCCTACGCTCTTCAGGATGAGGGGCTGGATACGGTGGAGGCCAACGAAAAACTGGGTTTCAGTGCCGACCTGAGGGACTACGGCATCGGTGCCCAGATTCTGGTGGATCTGGGGCTGTCCAAAATCCGCCTGATGACCAACAATCCGCGCAAGATTGTCGGGCTGGGGGCCTACCACCTGGAGGTGGTGGAGCGGGTACCGGTAGAGATGCCTCCCGTGGACAGTAACCGCAAGTATCTGGCGGCAAAAAAGAATAAACTGGGGCATCTGCTCAACAAGGTGTAGGGGAGGCATTTATGGCCAAGGTGATTGAAGGCGCGTTGACCGGGTCGGGCCGTTTTGGGCTGATCGTGTCGCGGTTTAACAGCTTGATAAGTGAGCGTCTGCTGGAGGGCTGTCTGGACGGCCTCACCCGTAGCGGCGTAAGCGACAAAACCATCACGGTGGTGCGGGTACCCGGCGCGTTTGAGATGCCGACGGTAGCGCAGGCCATGGCCGCCTCTGGCAACTACGACTGCATCATCGGACTGGGGGCGGTCATCCGTGGCAGCACCCCCCATTTTGACCATGTGGCCGGTGAAGTCACCAAAGGGCTGGCGCTGGTTTCCCTCAATCATTCGATTCCGGTGATTAACGCGGTGCTGACCACCGACACCATTGAGCAGGCCATTGAGCGGGCCGGTACCAAGGCCGGTAACAAAGGGTTTGACGCGGCCCGTGGCGGCATCGAGATGGTCAACCTGATGAAGGCGCTAAAGTAAATTGGCCAATACCGCCAGCAAAGGACCCCGCCATCAAGCCCGCGAATGCGCGCTGCAGTTGCTGTTCGCCCGTGAAACCGAGGCCATGCCCGAGTCCGTATTGGGTGATTTCTGGGACAGTATCGAGGCCCCGGATGCGGCCCGCTCCTATGCCGAAGAGTTGGCCGATACCGTGCGCACCAACGTGGCCACCATCGATAAGGTCATCACCCGTTATGCCGAGAACTGGCGGCTGGACCGTATGTCGCGGGTAGACCGCAACATTTTGCGGCTGGCCGTGTCGGAGCTGTTTTATCAGGTAGATGTACCGGTCCGGGTCACGCTGGATGAAGCGGTCGAACTGGCCAAGGCCTTTGGCGGCGACGAATCGGGCCGCTTTGTAAACGGCATCCTCGACCGGGTGGCGCGGGAAGAGGCCAGGCAGATTACCGGCGAGCCGCTCCACTCTGCCCCGGCGGAGACTGTGCCCGCCAATCCCAACATCTCATAAAAATTTGATAAGGGCCCGTCCCAGTGATTGAACGGTATACCCGCCCGGAGATGGGCAGCATCTGGAGCGCCAAAGCGCGTTTCGAAGCCATGTTGCAGGTCGAGATTCACACCCTGGATGCGCTGGTGCAGCGTGGGGTGGTGCCGCAGGAAGTGCCGGATGAGGTGCGCGAAAAAGGCCGCATCGACGTAGATCGCATCGCCGAGATTGAGGCGGTTACCCGTCACGATGTCATCGCCTTTGTCACCTCGGTTACCGAAAACCTGTCGGAGCCGGTGCAACAGTGGATGCACTGGGGGCTGACCTCATCCGACG
>JALWRU010000503.1 GCA_026994095.1 Nitrospira sp.
AGCCGCATGCTCGACCCGCAGGTGGTGGGTGAAGAGCATTATTCGGTGGCCCGTGGTGTACAGCAGACCTTGCAGCGCTACAAGGACTTGCAGGACATCATCGCCATCCTCGGTATGGACGAGTTGTCCGAGGATGACAAACTGGTGGTGTCGCGTGCCCGTAAGGTGCAGCGCTTCCTGTCGCAGCCGTTCCACGTGGCCGAGATCTTCACCGGTGCGCCGGGCAAATACGTCAAGCTGGAAGACACCATCCGTGGCTTTAAGGAGCTGTTGGAAGGCAAGTATGATGATCTGCCGGAGCAGGCCTTCTACCTGGTCGGCGATATGAACGAGGCCTTGGAGAAGGCTGAGAAGCTCAAGGCCAAGGGCTAGACCGTGGCGGATTCCATTCGTCTAGAGGTGGTGACCCCCAGCCGCCAGGTGCTGAGTGTCACCGCCGCTGAGGTTTCCCGTCTGCCTGGTCGTGACGGGTTGATCGGTGTGTTGGTCGACCACTCACCGCTGATGACCACGCTCGGGCCGGGAATTCTTGGCTATCTGGAGAGCGAGGGAGGCACCGAGCACGGCATCGTGGTTGATGGTGGTTTTGCCATCATTAAAGACAATGTGGTGACGGTATTGGCAGAAGACGCCCGTACCGGTGATCAGATTAATGTGGACGACTGCCGCAAGGCGCTGACCGAGGCGGAGGCTGCCTTGACGGAGGGTCAGGGTTCTGACGATGAGGACGCGTTGCGCGACCGGATTGCCTTGCACGAGAGTTGTCTGGAACTGGCCGCCCACGCCTGATTCAGTTGGATGATCCGCGCCCGTGGGGCGCAGGTTTACGGTATTGCCATCGGCACACCGCTGGTGTGTTAGCGGGCTCCAAAATCGCCTGTGGTGAGCCACGCCTGACCACATAATTACCTACCCTGCCTGGTTGCTTGCTGGTTCTGGTGTACGGGTCGTTGTGCCAATTTGTCGTCAGCCCAAGGCTTCTTACAGAAGCTGTGCTAGGATAATTGTCAGGGCGGGCTATGGCTTACTCAGCCGTAGTAGATTCAAGCAAAAAATTGATCAAAAAACGGTCAAGTCGACGAGTCGTTGTGCCGATAAGGTCGGGACGATGAGGTGGCGGAACCATTCGGGGCCGGAACATACCCGATCTCAAGGAGATGACAAGATGAGGCTTCCTATCCGCAACCGTATTGCTGCTGGCGCATTGGCGGTCAGCCTGCTGCTGGCCCCCGGCTGCGCCGCTGATAAAGACAGCACCGCTGCCCAGCTAGAGAAGGCGGCGATCGCTATGGATCAGGGCGACTACTCAGTCGCCGAGTCGGTATTGCTGGCGCTTTGCCCCGATCTGGCCACCTGTTCTGATGACATTCTTTCGCTGCTGGGCGAGGCCCGCATGGGGCTGGGCGGTGTTGAACTGACCAACCTGCTGGATCAGCTTGATCCGGCGAACCGCTCCAGCAGCAGCAATCAGGTATTCGATGCGATGAACGCGTTGTTCGGTACCAGTGCCATCACTGCCGGTGATGTTGCCAGCCTGCAGAGCGCCATTGATAATCTGGGAAGCATCGGTACACCTACTACCTCTGACCAGACCCAGTTGGCAGTGGCTGCAGCCACTCATCTGGTTGCCAGTGTTATTACCCTGACCAGCCCGGACAACGGCGCCACATTTAACTCCAATCTGGTGACTCCAGCGTTGGCTAGTGTGGTGACTGCCGACCTGGCCATTCTAGTGAATAATGCGACTGCAGTGGCCACCACGTTGGGGGCCAACGACCTCACTACCGACCTTAATTCGTTGTTGGTTGAGATTGAAGGTCCAAATGGTGACCAGGTGATTTCTGCTGCTGAGTTGACAGCCTTTGTTGGTGCACTCATTTAGGGCCATGACGACTATGCTGACCCATCTATATAAATCCGTGTTCGGGCGCGTAGTGCTTGCCGCCACGTTATTGGCAGGCATGGCATTGCCCGCTTCGGCGGAGCAGTTCTCCACCTTCTATCAGGGCGCACGTCCGCTGGGAATGGGGGGGGCGTTTACGGCGGTGGCCGATGACCACAACGCCCTGTTCTACAATCCGGCCGGATTGACCCAGAATACCAAGTGGAACAGTCTGGACCTGATCAATATCGAGGCCGAGGCTTCCGCCGTTGCGTTTGACGTCTATGGTGATGTGACCAAGACTCAGACTCAGGCAGAGGCCGCCCTGTTGATTCGGAACAACATCGGTGAGCACTTCCGGGTGCGGGCCGATACCCTGCCGAACGTGATCATGCCGAACTTCGGTATGGGGGTGATTGGTCAGGTAACGCTGGACGGGGAGTTTCGTAACCGGGTCTCCCCCAACATCCGTATCGTCGGCAAGGCCGATGTGGGGCTGACCGCCTCCGTGGCCCGCAAGATGGTGGGTGGGCGGTTGTCACTGGGTGGCAGCGCTCGTTATGTGCGCCGCAAAGGGGTCGATAAGGTCTATACGGTGATCGAGGTTGCCGGTGGCAATGTGGATCCCTATGCCGACATGGGTGCGTGGGAAAGCGATGTGTCGTTTGACCTGGGTGCCATGGTGCGGCCACCGCTACCGTTCTCGCCGGTATTTGCTATTACGGCCTTGAACATCACCGATCTGGACTTTGGTCTGGCCGGTGAGGTGCCCATGCAGGTCAACCTGG
>JALWRU010000504.1 GCA_026994095.1 Nitrospira sp.
GAGCCGGTCCAGCACCGCCGGGTCGTCGCCCAACTCTTCAAACAGGGTGGCAGATTTGTAGAGCGCCTCTTCAGACAGCACATCTGACGGGGCTAACTGCACCACCTGATCGTATAACTCCAGCGCTGCCGTGGCCAGCTCCTCCGCATTGCCCGGTCCCTGTGCCGGGCTGCGGAAAGCCGCCTCCGCACGGTCTGCGTTACGGTACTGGTTCACATACAGGTCGGCCAGCGAGATACGCGCCGCCAAGCTCCCCTCACCGCCCTCATACTGATCGATGACGGTCCGGTAGCCCCGCTCTGCCAGCTCCCAGTGGCCTTCACCACGAAAGCTGTCGGCCACATGAGACAAGGCCAGACCGGGCGGAAAGGCTGCCGGATGCAGGTTGAACAGGGTTAAAAATACCTGCCGGGCATCGTCAAAACGCTCACTCTCCAGCAAGGCCCGACCCATCAGCCGCAACCGCCGGGGGTCGCCCTTCAGCTGCCCACCCAAATGGGCCAGACTCTTCTCAAAATAGTCGGCAGCACCGGGGTAACGCCCCATGCGCATCAGCGCCTCTCCCAGTCCCACTGCGGCGTGGGAGGCCATGCGGTCTGACCGCCCGGCCTTTCGTACGGCTTTAAAGCGGGTCGCAGCGGTGCGCAGATGGTTTTTAGACAGGGCCACCATGCCTTGCAACAGGGTGGCAAAACGCGCAAATTCGCCCTTGGGATAGCTGTCTGTTACCCGCGTCAGCAAGGCGTCGGCCTGCTCGAGTTGATCGGACGCCAGCAGCACCTCTGCCAGCCGCAGATAGGCCAGCTCCGCATTGGGATGATCCGGGTACTGTTGCCCCAGCGCATCGTATTGACGGGTGGCACGGGCGCGGGCGGCTTCGCCCCGGTACCAGGCCTGTCGGTAGTCCAGCTCTGCCAGTAAAAAACGGCAATCCGCAACATGACGACCATTCGGATACTGTTGCAGATAGTCGGTCAACCCGGCCTGAGCCTGTATCAATCGCCCGTCGGTGTAAGCGGCAACCGCCTGCCCAAAACGGCGCTCTGCGATCCCTTTATCCAGTGCTGGCAGCGTCACCGGCACGGCTCGCACCGGCCCGGGAGGCAACAGGCCCACGGCAAAACGGAACGGGCTGGGGGTGTAGTGGATGGCCGCGACATGCGGTGCCTCTACCGGCGGTGCTTCGCGTAATACGTCGATGACAATTCGGAAGGGCCGCACCAGCGTCTGGGCACCGGTGCGTACGTCGCGCTCACGCAACGTGATGGTCAGTTGCGATACGGTGCCATCACCAAAGGGCGACAGGGACACCGCCTGTACCAACGGATCATCTTCATCCAGCGATGGCAACAGGATGGCCGATTCGGGCCGAGCGATTCGTACCCGCAGGTGGGTACCGTTGCGGGCCGGAATTAACTCAAAGTCCGCCGCTTCGTCTACGGCGATGATGAGCTGGGTGTGTACCGACAGGCTCGGGTCGGCTACCGCAGCCGCTGCGGTGGAGGCCATGCCCCACAGCATCAGCAACGCACCAACCCATCGAATAGTTCCCTGCCACTTCATAAGGGGGAGGATTGAGCAATTTTCGCACCATTCCGGCGCGTAGAACAATTCCCCAATATTTACCGATGGTTACAACGATATCAATGGGGCATGCTGCGTCAGCAATGATGCCCGATCGTCAAGCCGCTGACGGCCCGGTTCGGCTACTGGGACAGGGGTGATCCGGGCTGCCCGGCAACCTTGTGGGCCTGTACCGGATGGTAGCGGTCTTCCAGCTTCTTTTTCTTGATCTTTTCTACCAGTGTGGTGCGGTTGAGGCCCAACAACTGGGCGGCCCGGTTTTTGACCCACTTGGAGCGCTCCAGCGCCTGCACGATCAGGGCGTCTTCGAACTCGGCCACGGTGGCATCAAAATTAAGGCCGGTATCCGGCAGCACCACCCGTCCCATGGCAGCGGTCACACTGCGGCTGCCAATGCGACTGGGCAACGCGGCCGGGGTAATAACGCCCTCCCCTTCCAGAATCACCAGCCGCTCGATCAGGTTCTCCAGTTCACGGATGTTACCGGGCCACTCGTAGGCCTGCAGCAGGGCCATACAGTCGTCACTAAAGCCCTCCACCTGACGGTTCTTGTCCTGGTTGAACTGGCCTAAAAAATGGTTCACCAGCAGCGGAATATCGTCCCGTCGTTCCCTTAAGGGCGGCACCTCGATGGGGATGACGTTCAGGCGGTAGTACAGATCCTCACGGAACTTGCCCTCCTCCACCCGCTTCTCAAGGTCCTGATTGGTGGCGGCGATGATACGCACATCCATCTTGATGGTGCGGCTGCCACCGACCCGCTCAAACTCGCGCTCCTGCAGGGCGCGCAGTAGCTTGACCTGCAGGGAGGGGTGCATCTCACCCACCTCATCTAAAAACAGGGTGCCGCCCTGAGCCGCTTCAAAACGGCCCACACGGGTGGCCGACGCCCCGGTAAAGGCGCCTTTTTCGTGGCCGAACAGCTCACTCTCCAGCAGATGCTCCGGGATGGCCCCGCAGTTGATGGGGATCATCGGTGCCGCATGGCGTCCGCTGTTGTAGTGCAGGGTGCGGGCGACCAGCTCTTTACCGGTGCCGGATTCACCCGTGATGAGAATGGTGCTGTCGGTATCGGCCACCTTCT
>JALWRU010000505.1 GCA_026994095.1 Nitrospira sp.
GCTTTACGGCCTGCGGGGGCCGCCGCCCCGCCCCCCGGAGGGGTCTTGTTCAGCGGCGCAAAGCGCCTGCTGGCTTAATTGTAGTAATTGCCGCCCTGCGGGCGGTAACAGATGCCTCTGGCAGGCGGGCGCTCCCCGCAGAGCTATAGGCACCTACAACTCCGGCTGAATATCCCAGCCAATCCCATGTTCAGTCAAAAACGCCGATACCAGCGAAAACACATTAAAGAAGATCATCAGCCCCACAGAAATCAACAACAACCCGCTGACAATCGAAACCGTGCGCATATGCTTCGAAAATGCCGAAAAACGATTTAAAAACCAGTTCAATGCCAGTGAAGTAGCTAAAAAGGGTACTGCCAAACCAGCAGAATAGACCGCCAGCAACCCCATGCCCTCACCCACCGTGTCCGCCTGCGCAGCCATCAGCAAAATGGAGCCTAAAATCGGACCGACACACGGCGTCCAGCCTGCGGCAAAGGCCATACCGACAAAGTATGAACCGATATACCCCTTGGGGCGTTGATCCAGATGCAGGCGCTTGTCCGCCGCCATCCAGCGGAACTTGAACACCCCCATGACGTACAGACCGAAGATCACAATGATGCCTCCGGCCACCTTGTTAAGCACGGTCTGATAAGTAAGCAACCATTGACCCACATAAGTGGCCGACGCGCCCAGCCCCACAAAAATCGTGGTGAAGCCCAGCGCAAACAGCACCGAGTTGATCAATACAATGCGTTTGACCCGCGCCGCATCCTCACCGGAAGTGAGCTGCTCCATCGACAGACCGGTGATGAACGTCACATAGGACGGCAACAACGGCAGCACACAAGGCGATACAAACGATAAAAAACCGGCGGAAAATGCTACCAGCAACGAAATCGAACCAGAGTCCAGCATCTTAAATCCTGGCCATCAAATCGGTTAACAAGGTGCGGTATTTGGCGCTGTTCCAGTCAAAGAAGCCGACGAATTTATAGACCACCACCCCGTCCTTATCCAATACATAGGTCATCGGGAAGGCGTTGACGTAATACCGCTCCTGCACCCGCGCATCCGCGTCGATCAAGGCTGGAAAGGTCAACCGCAAACGGTTGATGAACGGCGCTACCTGCGGCTTGCCATCCACATCGGCGGCCACCGCCAGTACCTCGAACTTGTCCCGGCCATAGTCTTCGTAGAGGGCCTGTAACGACGGCATCTCAATACGGCACGGGCCACACCAGGTGGCCCAAAAATTCAATAACACTACCCGCCCGCGATAGTCCGACAGGTTATGGGTCTTGTCGTGGATATCCAGCAGCGAAAAATCCGGCGCGGTATAGCCAATGCGAGCCGCCAGCCCCTTGGAGCCTTCAACGATAAACGGCTCGGCACTGGCAGGTGTAGCGGTGGCCGGTGTGGCGGATGGACCTCCCACCTTGGCCGACTCTGCATTGCGGTTGCAGCCGGTCGAGACGACCAGTACCAGCAGTAAAATTGCCAGCCCACGCGAT
The DNA here is from genome assembly GCA_026994095.1 of Nitrospira sp. Classification (GTDB taxonomy): domain Bacteria; phylum Nitrospirota; class JACRHL01; order JACRHL01; family JACRHL01; genus JALWRU01. The sequence continues at coordinate 1,500 of JALWRU010000505.1, forward strand.
CGCATCACTACTGAACCACCCGGTCGATGACAATCGACAGGCCGTCACTGCCCACCTTGACCGGTCCGATACGCCCCTCCAGATCCCCCGGCTGCGCCATGGCATTGCCCGAGGTCGAGATGCGCGCACCCAGCGTCACATTGGGGAAGCGCGCCAGACTCATGGCTGGCATCATCGCCATGGTTTCATCCAGCATAAAGGTCAACGGCAAGTCCCCTGCCCGCTTCTTCAAGATCGCCAGCGGCATGGGTGGCCCCTCTGCCGCCTTGGCAAATACAAACAGGGTCGCGTTGTCGTCAACCTTCGACGCCAACGCCGGAGCCACCGTAACGGTACCGGATACTGACGTGCTGCCCGTAGCAGTACTACTGCCCGCCTTGGGAGCCATCATCGGCCGCGCTGCACCCATCGGTGCCGCAGCTGTCTGTTCACCAATCACCCGGTTGATGACCAGATTGAGGCCGTCGCTCCCCACGGTTACCGGGCCAATCATGCCCTGAAAATCCCCATCCGCCGCCTTGGCATCACCGGTCAACGAGATACGCGCACCCAGCACCACCCGTTTGACGCTGGCCAGGCTGTTGGCCGGGGTCATGGCCATGCTTTCATCCAGGGTAAAGGCCAGCGGCAGATCATCGGAGGTCTTCTTGATGATCGCCAGCGGCATAGGCGACTGGGACGATTTGGCATAGACGAACAAGGTGGCACCCTTGGGAATACGGCCCGCCAGCTCCGGGGCGACCGTCACCGTACCGGAAAGCTGCGCTGGAGGGGTGTCCGCCGAGGTCATGATACCGTCTGGCGGAAGCTGCATCGGAGCCGCTTCACCGACCACATGATCGATCACAATCGACAACCCTTCGCTGCCCACCCGGATCGGGCCAACGATGCCCTGAAAATCGCCGTCCTCTGCCCGTGCGTTGCCGCTCAAGGAGACCCGCGCACCAACCATCACCTGATTGAAACGCGCCAAGCTCATACCCGGCGCCATGGCCATGCTCTCATCCAATGAGAACGACAGGGGCAGGTCGTTGGAGGTCTTCTTGACGATCGCCAACGGCATGGGCGGTCCCTGAGCGGCCTTGGCATAGACAAACAGGGTCGCCCCCTTGGGGATGCGGTTCGCCAGTGCCGGGGCCACGGTCACCGTGCCGGTAATCCGGGCAGGTCCAGAGGCCACAGGTGCAGTGTCGGCACTGGCATAGACCGGTGTCTCACCATTCATCAGGGCTTCGGCCTCAACAATGTTGGCCTGCATGGTAGCTGCCGCCTCAGAACCCGCTGGCAAGGTCGCTGCCAATAGCCTCCAGATACGCGCCGCCTCCACATAGTCTTGCGTATCAAAAGCAACCGTGCCTTTTAACCACAAGGATTTCTGATGGGTCGGGTCAAGCTTCACCGCCCGCTCAATCAGCTCCACCGACTGGGGCGTAAAGGTGCCGCCACTGACCATGGACAGGGACTCAGCCCAGTTGGCCAACAGGTCCACATTGTCACCCACAATGGCGTGGGCGCGGGCGTAAGCATCCGCCGATTTGCCATATTCACGCAGCACCGCATAGGAACGGCCCAGCATCATCCAGCCCTGACCATCCCCCGGATCCTGCTCCAGCCGGTCGGCCAGACCTTGCACCATACCCGCCAATTGGGCCACCCCCACTTCGTGCGGGGCGTCCGGGTTGTTGCCTGCCTGTTGGGCCATGGGTGGTAGGGGCGGAGACAGGGCGTGGGGGCTGCCCAGATGGTTGTAGAGCGAAAACACCAGCACCGGTAGCAGCAGCCCCAGGACACCGGCCAGCAAACGGCTCGGCTCACGGGGTGGCAACTCATCGGTGGAGTCGTCCACCTCCTGTAACAGATGGTGCTCCAGCTCCAGCCGACCTTGCTCAAACTGGGATTCGCTGATGGTGCCTGCATCCAGATCGCGCTGTAGTTCGGTGAGCTGGTCCTTACGAATGGCCAGATTCAACACGCCGGTGGTCAGTCGATCACCCAGCTTGCGGGCCCGCGCCAGCGGCACCACGATAAACAACACCCCAACAAAGACCAACAGGGCGGACAGTATCCAGAACGTACTCATACCGACTTGTCATCTTTATCGAGCAGGGAGTTAAGGCGGGCTTGCTCGTCTGCTGAGAGCGGCTCCGGGGTGGACAGTGTACGGCGACGGCGCAGGGTGACCACCAGGGTGATGGCTCCACCCACCATCAACAGGGCTGGCCCTGCCCACAGCAAAATGGTGGTCGGCTTGAGCGGCGGACGGTAACGTACAAAGTCGCCGTAGCGGTCCACCAAAAATTCGACCACCTCATCGTCGCTCTTGCCTTTTTTCATCAGTACGATGATCTCGTGCCGAAAATCCTTGGCCAGATCCGCATGGGAGCTGGCCAGGGTCTGGTTTTGGCACACCAGACAACGCAACTCTTCTGCCAGCGCCATCATACGCGCTTCCAGCACCGGGTCTTCGCCCATCAACTGGGCCTCTTTGGCCTGCACCACCGGCACCCACAACAATCCAGCCACCACTACCCACAGCAATCGCTTCATCCGTTAAGCTCCTGCGGCCTTCAGTTCACGCACCTTCGGCATAATAATTTCGGCAATCGATTTGGGCGTCAGCGGCCCGATCTGCTTGTAGCGAATGCGGCCCTCCTGATCGATCAGGAAGGTCTCCGGCACACCGTAGACACCAAAATCGATACCCACCCGGCCCTTGGCATCTGCCACTGACAGGGTGTAGGGGTCGCCGTGCTGACGCAGCCAGTTAAGGCCCGCCACCGAGTCGTCTTTGTAGTCCAGACCGATGATCGGCACCTCTTTGGTGCGCGCCAACTGCACCAGCAGCGGATGCTCCTGACGGCAGGCGACACACCAGGAAGCCCACACATTCAGCAGCCACACCTGACCGGCCATATCGGACCTCGAAAAGGTCTTGTCCGGCTGATGCAGTTGCGGCAAGGTGAAGTCCGGTGCCATTTTATCGATCAGCGGAGAGGGAATTTCACGCGGATTCAGTGACAAACCCACCCCTAAAAAGCCCATCAGCACCACAAAAAGGCCCAAGGGCAGTATGAATCGGCTCACGCGCCTTTCCCCTCTGGTCCGGAACCGGCTGACAGGGCCGGTGCCTTGTATTTACGTCGTCCCAACACCACCCGGTAACGGGAGTCGGTCAGGGTTAAAAATCCGCCCATGGCCATGACGGCACAGCCGTACCAGATCCACGAGACAAACGGCTTTAAGTAGACCCGCACACTCCAGGCACCTCCACCCACCGGCTCACCCAACGATACGTACAAGTCGCGCAGGGGGTTGGTGTTGATGGCCGCCTCGGTCATGGGCATGGTCTGCACGGTGTAGACGCGCTTCTCCGGGTGCAGATAACGAATCTCTTTGCCATTTTTAAGCACCACCACGGTCCCCATGTTGCTCTGGTAATTCGGCCCCGGCACACGAGACACCCCGTCAAAGCGGAAGGTATAGGCACCCACGGTGACCGTATCACCGATCTCCATGCGCACGTCTTTTTCCTGTTGCAGGCCGTTGACCAGCGTCACACCCACCACAAAGATGGCAATCCCCAAATGGGCGACCTGCATACCCATATAGCTGGGCGGCAGTGAGAACAACCCGCCACGGCTGGTGTTGAGCCGTTCACGCAGGTGATTCACTCCGGCAAACAGGATCCACGAAGCCAACAGCAGCCCCAGCGCCATCAACGGGGTCCAGTGCCCCAGTACCAGTGGCATCAGCAACGCAGTCACCACCGCCGCGCCAAAGGCCCACTTGAGGCGCTTGGCCACCCCCGGCAGATCGGCCTTTTTCCAGCGTGCGTAGGGGCCGACCCCCATGAGGAACAACACCGGCACCAGCAGCGGTACAAAGATGGCATTAAAGTACGGCGGCCCCACCGAAATCTTGCCCAGCCCCAGCGCATCCAGCAACAGCGGATAAAGCGTCCCCAGCAGCACCGAGCCTGCCGCGGCGATCAACACCACATTGTTGGTCAGCAGCATGGACTCACGCGAGAACAGCGCAAACGGTCCGCCGCCACCCACCTTGGGCGCGCGCCATGCAAACAGGGTGAGCGAACCGCCTACCACCACTGCCAGGAAGCCGAGGATAAAGATACCCCGCTCCGGGTCGGTGGCAAAGGCGTGTACCGAGGTCAGCACCCCGGAACGCACCAGGAAGGTGCCCAGCAGACTCAATGAAAAGGCGAAAATGGCCAGCAACACCGTCCAGTTTTTAAAACTGCCACGCTTCTCCGCCACCGCCAGCGAGTGAATCAATGCGGTACCCACCAGCCACGGCATAAAGGAGGCGTTCTCCACCGGGTCCCAGAACCACCAGCCACCCCAGCCCAGTTCGTAATAGGCCCACCAGCTGCCCAGTGCAATACCCATGGTCAATACACACCAGGCGGCCACTGTCCAGGGACGCGACCAACGCACCCAGGTGGCGTCCAGTCGGCCTGCCATCAGGGCGGCCACGGCAAAGGCGAAGGCCACCGAAAAGCCCACATACCCCATGTACAGCATGGGCGGATGGATCACCAGACCCGGATCCTGCAACAGCGGATTCAGATCGGCCCCTTCAAAGGCGGCCGGCAACAACCGGTCAAACGGGTTCGAGGTGAACAGCATAAAGGCGTGGAAGCCGACCGCGATCAGCCCCATGACACCGATCACCCGCGCCACCATATCTTCGGCCAGATGGCGACTCAACAAGGCCACTGCGGCGGTCCACAGGTTGAGCATGAACACCCACAGCAACAGCGACCCTTCGTGACCGCCCCATACCCCGGCAATACGGTACTGGATCGGCAACGCCGAGTTGGAGTGGTTGGCCACATACATGACCGAAAAATCGTTGTGAATGAAGGCGCTGGTGAGGCAACCAAAAGCCACCATCACAAATGCAAACTGGCCGAACGCCACCGGGCGTGCCAGCGCCATCCAGTTGGTGTTGCCGCGAATGGTGCCAAGGATAGGGATGACGCCCTGCACCATGGCCAGACAGAAAGCGATTATCAGGGCCAGATGGCCGGTCTCGGGAATCATGGCGTAGGGGCCCCCTAGATGTTGCTGGACATGCTGGCGGGCGTTTGTGAGCCCTTCTGGGACTCCTTGGCCCGCTCCAGCGAATCGGCCACCTCAGGCGGCATATAGGTCTCATCATGTTTGGCCAGCACGTCTTTGGCCCGAAACACGCCGTCGGCACCCAGTCGACCCTGCGCCACCATGCCCTGCCCTTCGGTGAACAGGTCGGGCAGTATCCCGGTAAAGACCACCGGCACCTGTTTGACCTTGTCGGTCACCACAAAATGCACGGTCAGGCCGTCGTTCTCACGTTGCAGACTCCCCTCTTCCACCAGCCCTCCCAGCCGGAAGGTCTTGCCCTCCGGGGCCATGCCTTCGGCCACATCCGAGGGGCTGAAGAAGTACACCAGGTTGCCGTCAAAGGCGCGCAGGATCAGGGTAGTCGCCAAGGCCAATGCGGCCATGCCTACCAGTACAAAGGTCAATCGTTTTCGGCGAGGTGTCATTCTTTTTCCCACTGTTTAATCTGCTGAAGTCTGGAGATAACCCCCTTGCGCTGGCGGATGAGTGAAATCACCTCCGCCAGGATCAGCAATGCGGTCACTCCGTAAGAACTCCAGACAAAGAAAGCATAGCCACCCATATGCCAAAATTCAGTCCAACTCATCGCCCGCTATCCACCACATCTGTGACCCAATCCGCATGGCGCTCCCGCTCCAGAATAATGGAGCGCACCCGCATCAGGGTCGTAACAAAACTGTAGGCCCAGAAGGCAAAGGTCATGACCAGCATGGCCAACAACATACTGGCAGCCATCTCGGAGCCTTTGCTCATGCTGACGCTGGCCCCCTGGTGGAGGGTGTTCCACCACTTTACTGAATAGTAAATGATCGGCACGTTGACCGCACCAATCAATGCCAGCAGACCACTGGCCCGATCGGCCCGGTGAGGTTCGTCAATGGCCGACCGGAGGGCCATTACCCCCACGTATAAAAACAGTAAAATCAGTTCCGAGGTGAGACGTGCATCCCACACCCAGTAAGCCCCCCACATGGGCCGACCCCAAAAGGCCCCGGTCCACAAGGCGATAAAGGTAAACATGGCCCCGGTGGGCGCAATGGCCGCCGCCATCATGGACGACAGCCGGGTCTTCACCACCAGCCCCAAACCCGCATAAAAGGCCATACACAGGTACAACCACATGGACATCCAGGCCGCAGGCACATGGATGTAGATGATGCGGTAGGCCTCCCCCTGACGGTAATCCGCAGGGGTGGTAAAAAACGACATGTACAGCCCCACCACCATCAAGGCAATGGTCGGCACCAGAAACCAGGGAATCAGCTTCCCGGCCAGCGGGTAAAACGCCTTCGGTGAGGCAAATCGTTTCCAGTTTTCGTCAGCCATGTTGTCCGGTCGTTTTGCCTGTTCTACTTAGTCTAGTGAGATGCGCAGGGCGGCTGCCGTGCCCCAGGGCACAAACCCCGCAGCCACGATCAAGATCGCCCCTAACAGTGACAGATGCGCATCAGCACCCTGCCCATTGGTGGCTGCATCCACCGCTCCCGCCCCAAAGATCAATACCGGAATGTACAACGGAAGTACCAACAGTGCCACTAATACACTGCTGCCACGTACCCCCAAAGTGAGCGCCGCACCCAACGAACCGATCAGGCTCAAGGCGGGCGTTCCCAATAACAGCGACACCATCAGCAGTTTGATGTCCTCTCCGGCCAGCCCCATCTGCAGCCCCAAAATGGGGGCTACCAGTACCAGCGGCACTCCGTATCCCAACCAATGTGCAAATATCTTGCCCAAAACGGTGACCGGCAAAGAAACCGGTGCGATCAACATCTGCTCAAGGGTGCCGTCGGCGTGATCGTCGGCAAACATCCGCCCCAGCGACAGCATGGTAGCGAGCAGCGCGGCCACCCACACCACACCGGGCGCAATGGTACGCAAGGTCTCCGGCTCCGGCCCGATCCCCAACGGAAACAGGCTCACCACAATGACAAAAAAGAACAGTGGCGTGAGCAGGTCTGTACGACGTCGGGACGACAGCAGCAAGTCCCGCTTGACGATCTGGAGGAACCCGCTCACCGGGTCTCCCCCATCTGCAAACGCGACACCGACACCCCCACCAGCGGCACCTCCTGATGGGTGGTCAGGACCGTCAGCCCGCCCCGCTCCAGATGCCCTCGAATGGTCTCTTGCAGGGTCTCTACAGCGGCCACATCCAGCGCCACAAACGGTTCATCAAGCACCCACAATTTGGCGTCAGTCAACAGTAATCGCGCCAGCGCCACCCGCCGTCGTTGCCCCTGGGACAAGGCCCGCACGGGTAGCTCGGCATAGCGACCGAGACCGATCTTGTCCAGCGCTCCGGTCAACTGCTGGTCATCGACAGCCAGACCGTCCAGCGCCAGACTGACGGCCAGATTCTCGCGCCCGGTCAGGTCTTCCTTGATGGCATTGTGGTGGCCCACATAGGCCACCTGTCGAAAGTACTCCTCTCCCAGTGTGCGAATCGGCTCGCCACACCAACGGACCTGACCATCTTCCGGGCGTACCAGCCCCACCAGCATCCGTAACAGTGTGGTCTTGCCACTACCGTTAGGACCTGCCACATATAACAGTGCGCCCTCCTCCACCGTCAGGGAGACATCGCCAAACAGGCGTCGGTCGCCGCGCACACAGGCCAGTTGAGCGGCTTCGAGGGATGGGTTCAAAGTGAGTCGTTCATTTGATGAGGGGGGTTCTGGCGGCCATCATACCGCCAGCAAATAGTCGCTTGCTGGTGACCGGCAGGCGATCGTAACGCCAGAAAAGTATAAAAGAACCGGCCTTTGGATTCAATCGTATCGGTCGCAGAAGAGTGCCGATCAAGCCTGTTCAACCCGCCCACCTGTCAGCTCTGCTCAGGCCACAAGGGCCTCCTCATTTGATGGCGGATGCGGCGGTGCCCAGCAGGTATTTGAGGTCGTCGTCCTCAAAGGTCAGCCCGCCCCCCACAAACGGGGTATCAAAGTCCCGGTTAAACAGATTGTCCATGCCCGCCTGCACAAAGAAATAATCCCCCACCCGATAACGGGCGGACAGCTTCAGGTGGGGCGAGTCGTGACCGGCGCGGGCGCTGTTAAAGTCCCACAGGTCCGCCAACAGCGTAATCTGATCGTTCAGGTGATAGTCCACCCCACCCCCGGCAGTGCTTTCCATCAGCCCGCCGCGCACACCAAACTTGCCAAAGCGGCGGTCAAACAGGGCCGACACCAACAGTTTGCGGTCGGAAACAAAGCGGGTCGCGCTGGTGGTGCCCCCCCCGGTGACCGTGGTCGTGGTGGTCTGTTTGACCCGTCCCAGCGGATCATCCGCCACCTCAATCACGTAGGAATGGCCCTCACGGGGGGTTAAACGCACCTGAAAATAGCCCTTGTTGTCGCTGGTGGCAGTTTGATACTCGGTGCGGAACTGCACATGGGTCTTTAAGGTGGTGATGCGCGCACCGATCTGACTGACACTCTCCAGCGCGTTGTTAAACGACTCGATGGTGCTGTCGTCGGTCAGCAAACGGCCAATACTGCCCTGCCCCTCCGCCAACCGGGTCGTGATGCCCTGTACCCCTTCGGCTGCGTCGTTGAGCCGGTTATACAAGGTCGGGTCTTTAATCAGGCGGCCCACAGTGCCGTCGCTGTCGTTGACCTGATTCACAAAGGTGCGCAGGTCGGCTACTACCAGTTGCAACTCGTCGTACATGGCCGGATCGTTGACCAGTTTGCCCAAAGTGCCGGTGCCCTGATCCACTCGCGCAACGATCTCGTCCAGCCGTTGCAAAATATCCGGTCCACGCCGGTTCAGGGTCTCGGTAAAGTCGTGAATGTTGGCCAGAATCTCCTTGAGCTGAGAACGGCCCGGATCACCGGCTACCAGTTCTCGCACCGAGGTGGCCACCTCGCGAATATCCACCGCAATACGAT
>JALWRU010000506.1 GCA_026994095.1 Nitrospira sp.
CGATCATTCCGTCAATATGATCGGTGGCCTTGGGTTGCTGATGGGGGGGTAAAATATTGAGGGCGTCCATGTCGGCCAGAAAGGCATCAGTAAAATGCCGGGCAATGTCCCACACGCTTTTCTTTTGTGCGGAGGCGGCCTTTTCCATCTTGTCTTCACCCTCATCCGCATCGGAGGTCAGGTGGCCCACATCGGTGATATTCATCACATGGGTAACGTCGTACCCCTTGAACCGCAACACCCGCCGCAGGGTGTCTGTGAACACATAGGCCCGCAGGTTACCCAGGTGGGCATAGTTATAAACCGTCGGCCCGCAGGAGTAGAGCCCGACCTTGCCGGGAGACAGGGGAGTGAAGGGGCCGAGCTGACGGCCCATGCTGTTGAACAGGGAGAGTGGCGCGCCGCGCATGGAGGGTGCTTTCATCAACAATCGGTTAAAAAACAAGGCCTGTAATTGTAGGCTAAACCGAAACCTCTGTGGGAGTTAAGCCACTATCGGTACGGCAGACCAAGTCGCCTGAGCAGTCCGCCCGGCAGTCGGGAAAAGAGCGCCCCGGACAGGTCGCGATAGGGGAGTTCTCCGGCCATCACCTGCGCCATAAGGTTGCAGATCGACTGGCCGAAGTGGGCCATCACCCAGCGGCTTAAACGGGGCTGGCCGTACAACAGCCGTGCCAGTTCGCGGGCGACCGCCAGGTCTGGCAGTAACTGGTGGGAGAGTTGATCCGTATACCGCGCGCCACAGTTGCCGCCGCGGGCAATCGCCTGCCCGGCCAGCTTACCGCTGTGCAGGGCGTAAGAGATCCCCTCGCCAGTGATGGGGTCGGCCAGACCTGCCGCATCACCCACGAGCAGAATCCGCCTTCGTACCGCGCCACCTGCGCGGGGCAACAACGGGATGCGGTGTCCGTGGAAGGACGCGCCTTCAAGGTTGAACTTATGGTGAATCCCGCGCTCATTCAAATAGGCCGATAAAGCGCATTTGAGCGCTGTACCACCCTGTGGAACGGTCATGATGCCTACCGACAGGTGGCTCTGTTTGGCAAATACCCATGCGTAGCTGTGGCCGTCCACAAAATCGAAATGGGGGCAGTCGGCATACTGTCGCACCTGCTGGTGGGTGGCGGGTAGCTCCCACTCCAGTGCCGGAGCCACTTGAGTCAGTCGGGGGAATCCGCCCAACCGCGCCACGGTACTGCCAACGCCATCAGCACCGATTAACCAGCGGGTGCGAATCGTGCCCTGCCCGGTCTGTAGTTCCACATGGTCGCGGTGGGTGGCAAGGCCGGTCAGCGGGCAGTCTTGCCACAACCGGGCACCGGCCTCCTGTGCCTGTCGGGCGAGGGCATGGTCGAGCGCTGACCGCATGGTCATGGTGACGATTGCTTGAGGCCGCCGAACGGTAAACCCGGCCTCCTGCCCATCGGCAAGCCGGATTCCCATGCGGGCAGCCCGACATTGGTGTTCGATGAGGGATGGTGACAGTGGGGTAGGCAGGGCGCGGATGGCTTTGCCTACCAGCCCGCCGCCGCACGTCTTGTATCGTGGTAGCGAGTGACGTTCCAGCAGCAGAACCTGTCGTCCGTTACGCGCGCAGGCAAACGCCGCAGCACTTCCCGCAGGACCGGCTCCGACCACTACCAGATCCCATAGGTTTGGCTTGCTCACAGGATCGATACGAACGTTGCACCCGTTGGAATCGCCCTCCACAATGGCCATTTATTCCTGTGTCGAGCTACGGTAAAATGATGGGGAAATGGGTACAATATGCGGGTGTAGCCAGGTTCAACGACGGGCAACGGATTATTGCTCCAACAAGTAGTGCATAAGGATACCTTTTTTGTGGCGGACGAACGTAATCTTACTTGGCATACCGGGCAGGTCCAGCGTAAGGATCGCAATGATTTTAATGGCCACCAGAGCGGTGTAATCTGGATGACCGGGTACTCCGCTTCCGGTAAAAGCAGCCTCGCTCATGGCATGGAGAAGATGCTGCACGATGAGCGTATCCGGGTCTATGTGCTCGATGGTGACAATGTGCGCCACGGGCTCAATCGGGATTTGAGCTTCTCTACCGCTGATCGTAAAGAGAATATCCGTCGTGTCGCTGAGGTCACCAGGCTGTTTTGCGATGCCGGTGTGGTGGTGTTTTCGGCGTTTATTTCGCCCTATCGGGAGGATCGGGAGCTGGCCCGCGCTTGCGTGGGTAACGAGGACTTCCATGAGGTCCATATCAAGTGCCCGATCGAAGTGTGCGAGGAGCGCGACCCAAAGGGGATCTACGCCAAGGTGCGGCGGGGCGAGATTGCCCGGTTTACGGGTATCTCAGACCCCTACGAAGAGCCTGTCGATCCTCAGTTGGTATTGGATACTGATCAGTACTCGCTGGAAGAATGTCAGGCCCAGATGTGGCAATATTTGCAGGAAAAAAAGCTGGTTCGCTAAATCTCTGACCGGGTTTTTCGGGTATTTGGGTGTGCCGTCCTGTGCGGAGTGCTAGAAATTGCTTGAATTTCATCGGGTAGATCATCTAGTCTAAAGAGATTGACCAGTTTTGAGTTGGTTGATTCAGGTCCCTGGTAATATATCAGCCGTGGGCCGTCTATATCGTCCGCCCCATTCGTGAGGCTTAGGGTTTACCCCCATCAATCCTGAG
>JALWRU010000507.1 GCA_026994095.1 Nitrospira sp.
AGTCCATGCAACCGGCGTCTTGATGCTGACCGATCAACAGGATTCGGATGAGGTCAAAAACAGGGATACCCAGGTGGACCCGGTGCGGCTGGAGGTGTTTGGCAATCGTTTTATGAGCGTGGCCGAGCAGATGGGGGTGGTGCTGCGGCAAAGTGCCATCTCCACCAATATCAAAGAGCGGCTCGACTTCTCCTGCGCGGTATTTGACCGGGAGGGGCAACTGGTGGCCAACGCCCCCCATATCCCGGTTCATCTGGGCGCCATGGGCGAGACCGTGCGGCATGTGCTGGCGGCCCATCCACAGATGACCGACGGTGACAGCTTTGTAAGCAACGCCCCCGACTGTGGCGGCTCCCACCTGCCGGATATCACCGTGGTGACGCCGGTACTTATCGACGGAGTGCGCCGGTTCTTTACTGCCAGTCGCGGCCATCATGCAGATGTCGGTGGAATCTCCCCCGGCTCCATGCCGCCTTTCTCGACCCGTCTGTCCGAGGAGGGGGTGGTGCTGTCTGCCGAAATACTGGTGCGGGCAGGGGAGTGGCAGGGCGAAATGTTGCGCAGCATATTGGCAAGCGGCCCCCATCCGGCCCGTGATCCAGAGGGCAATCTGGCCGATCTGGCCGCGCAGGTAGCCGCCAACCAGACCGGGCGGCGGCTGTTGATCGAGTTGGTACGTCAGCAGGGGCTGGCCACGGTTAGCGCCTATATGGGCCATGTGCAGGACAACGCCCGTGACGAGGTGATGGCCGCCATCGGCCAACTGCCAGACGGTCGCCACCACTTTGCCGATCAGATGGACGACGGTACGCCTGTTGTGGTGACCGTGACGGTGGACGGCAGCCGTATGGTGATCGACTTTGCCGGTACGGGGCCACAGGTGCAGGGCAATCTGAACGCGCCGCCCGCAGTGGTGCAGTCGGCGGTGCTCTATTTTTTACGCACGCTGGTCGACGCCCCGATTCCCTTAAACGCAGGCTGTCTGATCCCGGTAGAGGTGAAGGTGCCCAGCGGCTCGATACTGTGCCCCGATCCGGGTGCGGCGGTTGCCGCAGGCAACGTGGAAAGTGCCCAGCGGGTGGTCGATGTACTGTTAGGGGCGGTAGGTCGTGCCGCCGCCAGTCAGGGCACCATGAACAACCTCACTTTTGGTAACCAACAGGCTGGCTACTACGAAACCATCGCCGGAGGGGCCGGGGCGGTATGGGATGAAACCTCCGCCAGCGGTACCGCCGGGGCCAGCGGGGTTCATACCCATATGACCAATACCCGCATTACCGACGCCGAGGTGCTGGAACTGCACCACCCGGTGCAGTTGTTGCGGTTTGCATTCAGGCCGGGATCTGGTGGGACCGGTCGTTGGCCCGGTGGTGATGGTCTGGTGCGTCATCTGCGGTTTTTACAACCGCTAACCGTCTGTCTGTTGTGCGAGCGGCGCACGGTCGCACCGTTTGGTCTGGATGGTGGTGGTGCCGGTAAACCCGGCAAGGCGTACCTGAAACGGGCTGGCGAAAACGGCGGGTTTCAGGAGCTACCGGGCAAGACCGGGTTTCAGGTGCAGGCGGGGGATGAACTGATCATCGAATCCCCCGGCGGCGGTGCGATCGGGTCGCTGCCAAAGGCTGTGTCGACCTCCTGATCCGGTCACATCAGTGATCCTGTTTATACATTGGCGGGTGGATGCCGAAACGAGTGGGAATAGCCCTTGTCGTCCTTGCGGATGGGAGCGGTTTTATCTGCAAGCGGAGCACATCCCCATGGCCAATCTATCGAACATCGAACGCCCGAATCCGCCCGCCGGTGGCAATGAGTTTCTGCCCGGCAACAGTGGACCCATTGAGTCCGAAGCCTATGCCGGGTTCTGGGTGCGGGCCATGGCCCTGCTGATCGATGGGGTGATCGTGGTGGCTATCAACGCGGTGGTCAGTCTGGCATTGATGAAGTCGGGTACAGCACCCGGTTCGGCCTCTCAAGTCATTATGGCGCTGTTCCTTCCGATGCTCTATTTTGCAGGGCTGCATAGCAGCCGCTGGCAGGCGACCGTAGGTAAAAAGGTATTCGGGCTGGAAGTGGTCGACATGGATGGCGACCGCATCTCCTTTCCACGGGCACTGGTTCGCTATCTTGCCACGGTGGCATCTGCTGCACCGCTCTTTCTGGGGTATGTAGCGGCAGGGCTGACCAGCAAAAAACAGGCAGTGCACGATTTTATTGCCAATTCGCTGGTGATGAACCGCCGCCCCGGAGAGGCGTTCAAAGCGGCGATTACCACCATATTTCTGGCCGCCGTGGTGGGCTGGGGTACGCTGTTTTATGTGGTGCCGTGGACCATGCAAAACGCAGTCGAGACCGCCGTGGTGGATTTTGCTGATGACGCTCGTAATTCATTGACGCAATTGGCCATGCCTACCAAGGGGTCGGCCGAATTGCACAATGAGCAACTGGTTCAGACCAGCGCCACCCCCAAACTATTGTCAGACGCCGACTATGCGGCCCTGCTGTCCCAGCCCTTAAGCGGAATGGATTCCACCAACGCCGTGATGGTGGGGCCGGGGCAGTTGGTATCCTCCAATTTCTGGGAGAGTGATGGCGACCCGCATATGTGGCTGGAGGTGGCCTTGCCGAAACTGCCCAATCTGGACCTGGGTGGACGGCC
>JALWRU010000508.1 GCA_026994095.1 Nitrospira sp.
CGTATACCACCTCTTGCAGCCCCGCCCCCTTGGCCAGTGCCGCTAATACCTGATCGTGCCCTTTGCGCGGCTCCAGCCGTGCCAATGTCAGAATTACCTTGCGTCCTTGCAGATTCCACCGTTCTTGAAAGGCAGCGGTATCAGCCTGCAGATCAAAGTGAGCCGGGTCAATTCCCGGCGGAATCACCTGAACCTTACCCCCGGTGTGATCGACCTGAGCCAGCAACGACGCAGTAAAATCTGAATTGGCGACAATATGATCGGCCATAGAAAACGCACGGGTCATCCGTCGCATCCGACCGGGTTTTCCCTTGTGGGTCATCTCGTTACCGTGGGCCAGAATGGTCAGACGAAGACCACGCTGTTTGACCAGCGGAGCAATCACCGAGGCGGCCTTCCAACTATCGGTGATGACCCCGTTGGCGCGAGGGTGGGCCGCCAGTTGCGCCCAGACCGCTCGCAACATCAACGGCACCCGCAACACTCCAACCCAGGGGGTAATTCGACGGATCGGATACGGCTCGCCCTGATCAAATTCGGTGGGTGACCCTTTTGGCGGTTTGGCCACTACCGTAATCGGGTGACCCGCGTCATACAGGGTACGCGCCAGATGGGCCATCAAGGTTTCAATACCGCCGTGGGTTGGCGGAAAACACTGGGTGACCATCAGCAGTTCATGTCGCGACATTCGCTGCCCGATCTCCGCCTACGGTTGCGCCGTTACCCGGGGCCTCTTTTGCAGGGCCAGGGTCAGGTAAGGGGGAAGTTCAATACCCGTCACCCGCTTAAGGCCTTTGCAGAGGCGGTAGACCCACTCTTTGATGACCGTATCCTGCCCCTTTTCAGCCCCGGAATACCATAGGTCAATGGTGTCATCTACCCCGTCAATACACGGCTTGAGAGAGACCAGCTCACACTCGGGCGAGTCGCCGATAAGCGCGATAATCTCCTTTGCTGTAGCACCGCGAATCCCGCCCCGCAGCAGCTTGGGCCAATCTTCGTTGGCCAGTTTGCGGCGCGAAAAATGGCGCGCATAGGGCAGAGCCAACCGGTCGGGCAGGTAGTTCAGTAGTGGCAGACCGGAGGTGTGGGTCTCGACGGGAAAGTAGCGGTGAGGGGTCTTGTGCAAAAACAGCGTGCCACCCGGTTTAAGGACCGACCAGAGCGTGGGCAGCAGATGCTTTCGCTCTACCGGCAACAGGTGTTCATAGACGCCGGTGAGGGTGACGAAATCAAATGTACCCAGGTCGGGTGGCATACTCTCACCGTCAGGGCTTTGTAAAAATTCGATGTTGTCTAGCCCGTAGTGGGCGCAGCGCATACGGGCGATGGACAGGAAGTCGGCGGACAGATCAATGCCGACAATGCGCGTCTGCGGGAACATGCGTGCCAGCCAGGTGGTGGAAGCCCCGCTGCCGCAGCCAAAGTCGAGAATGCGTTTGTCTACAAACCGGGACTCGTCCAAAAAACCGAGAATCGACGCCTTCAGCGCCTGCGGCACATAGTCGGGCGACTCTTCCCGGGCGATGGCATCACAGACCCAGGCGGGACCCAGCCCACCCGCCTTGACGATCTCCTGAATCAGGTCGATGGGGTAGGAGGTTTCCAGATGATTACGCGACACAAACTGGTTCGGGTTGTTGAGCTTGGCCGATAGACGAAAACGCCCCGGTGCAACGGTCCGCACGGTAACCGTACCAGCCGGATGATGAAGGATCACCTCGTCCGGATCGCTGCCATTGCTGCGGGTTACTTCAGGCACAACGTTACCCGGCGCCCCATCGCAAGGCGATGTTCGTGCAAACCATATGGCTGAGATGGGCGGATCGGCGTCTCTCCCTCGACCGGCTGCAACAAACACAGGCGGTAACGCCTTGTTATCCGACCGTGTGGGCACGAACAGCAGGCAGTTTCATCGACGGTGCACTGTACCCAAATCCGGGTCAAATTTCCACCGTTAGTGGCCATTGAAAACCGGGGCACTCCCTGTCAATAGTTGTCCCGACAGCCTTCAGACGGTCATGAATACCTGCATGTTGTCATGGCCAGCCGATCGACCAGCCCGAGACTGACCACTGCAATCCTGCTGGTTGGGGCCATGAGTCGCTATCGGCTGGGATACCGTTGGCCGAGATGATCCGGGCAGCGAAATCCACACCGGGCCACCGCTTGACCGGTGAGGGCACACCTCATCACCGCCACTTGATCAGGCGCGGCAGGGTGCGCCAGAAAAAACGTTCCAGCGGCGTATAGTATTTGTCGAATACCATCCTTTTTTCGTGGCCGTAATTGCCGGAACCGCTGACGCCATCCAGACAAACATAGGCAACATCCCTCCGAACATAGCGTGACTGCACACCCAGAAGCGTGTTGGTCATGATCCAGTCGAAGTCAGACACCACCCGGTAGTCCTCACAAAATCCATCGGTGCGGGTCAAGGTCTGTTTGCGGGCGAAAAGGGATTGGTGACGGACCATCCATCGGGCCAGGATTCTGCGATTTATCGATTTGGGCTGGACCGCCCGAATCGGGCCGTCGGTCTCTTCCAGCCACACGTCGCCATACACCCAATCAAGGGATGGGGTGCGACTAAATACCGCCGCCATATCAGCCACTACCTGCGGATCACAAAAACGGTCGTCCGCATTGAGAAAGAACAATATATCGCCAGTCGCTGCCTGAATTCCCTTGTTCATGGCCTGGTAGATGCCATCGTCCGGTTCGCTGACGAAGTAGTCGATGCACTCTTGATAACGCTCAATAATCGACAGACTGTCGTCGGTGGAGCCGCCATCAATGACAACATATTGCAGTGGCTGGTGGGTCTGTTCACAGACCGACCGCAATGCCCGCTCAAGGGATTCTGCGGCGTTCATACACACCGTGATAACCGATACCGAGATCGCCACTTACCCGATCGCCCCCCGGCTGCGACGACGCCGCGGCCCACCTTGCACAATGGGTGTCACATATTCAGGGCCTTGAGTGGCCCTTGTCTTAGGTACCCGATAACGAGAATCGTTGCCATCGAATATCACATCGAGCAGGTGCTGGGCGACCGTCATATGGTCGAACAACTCAAACACCCGCTCTCGCCCCGCCGCGGCGACCTTCTGCCGCAAGGCATTGTCCGCCAGATAGCGGTCGGCCAGTTCTTGCGCCTCTTGCAACGTGTCAAACCACTCGCAATGGACACCCTTGTCAAAAAAATCTTCAATCCCCTCAAAACGGCGGGTCATATAAAAGGCACCACACCCCATGGCATTACTCATTCGGTCCGAGGTGTACCAGGGGATCTCGTGCAAGCGGGCATAACCAGTCACAATGCGCGCCTGAGACAACAGCTCCAGATATTTGGCCCCATACACCTTCTGCTGCCCCAGACAGGCATATACCGCCGACTCAGGATAGCGCTGAACCCACTCCACAAAGCGCAGCCGCAGCGGCTCATCTGCAATACCGCCCACCCACAATAACGACGGTCCGGTACCCGCATCGGCAGCCGCTGGACGCTCCACTTCAGGGTCAACCGGATTGGGCAAAAAATAGTAGGGTGCGCCCCCCTCTTTTGCCATTCTCCGGGTGACCGCCCCGGTCATGCTGGAAAATACCGCATCGACTTGCGGCCCCATCGCGGCAAAGTGCTGATCCAAGTCGTACAGGGTGTCGCAGGTCCATAGCCCCACCCGAATGCCCGGTAGCGCTTCGCGAATTTCAGCCACGGTAGATGGTCGAATCAGCTCCCCTTTGCCGATCAGCAACAACTCTGGTCGCAACAGGCGGGCCGTTTTGACTAACCGCCGATTCATTTCCCGGATGCCGAGCTTTTTGATCCTTATCGGATTGGCCCTGCGGGCAATGTCTCGATAGGAAAACGGCATCACATAATGCCCCAGACGGGTCAAGGCCCGGGTCAGCTTGTAGTCAATGGAGTAAAAACTCCGACCACAACGCTCTTCATTAAAAATGGCGGCGTGTAAAATGCGCACAGAGGATGAACCCTTATTTTTATATGTAGAACGGATGGGGGCGTAAGCAGCGCCTCATCACCGTACCCATCGGTACCACCCGCCGCAATGCAGGACGCTCCCTATGGCGCGGCGAGTGCTAACTGGTTGTGGGCTGAGGGTAGCTAGGCAATCGTGAATATTCAAGCGTGAAGCACGGGCTGACAACACACACCGCCAACCGGTGTCACAGGGAGCATGGCCAGCCACTCCGCGGTCGGTTTCACAGGCAAACAGGATGCCCCGGTGTTCCGGGCGTGCCGAGGCTAGTGTAGTTCAAGGCTGAGCATGGCATAATAAACGACTTCAACAGCGTATGGTCTCGTACCCTTCAGGGTCCAAAGGCGCTCACTTTCAGGAAAGCGTGACCTTTCCCCTTACATTTGGAAAAATCGCCGCAACCTGAAGTTTGGGGAACGCCCCGGCGTTTTCACACCCCCGCCCGGGAAGGGATTTTCAGGCCCTGCCAACTGCAAGAGAAGGTCGAACCAGCAACAATGATCGCCAAGATAATGCTATTGATCCGTGCCCGTTCGGCGCTTCGGCACGCGCGCAAAGCAGGCCTTCCCGGACTGGACTTCGATGCCTACGGACGGCGTCTGGCCCGAAGAGAGCTGGCAGGAAGTCGCCGTTTTGGGCGGTTCCTGTCCAGCTATCTCAATCCGGTTTCCTGTGTCCGGTACTTTGAGTTCCCGTTTGCCCAACAGGCCTTGGCCCGACACTTTGAAGAGGGCACGGCCAGGTCGGTGCTGGATGTATCGTCCCCAAGGCTGTTGCCCTTTTGGTTGGCCGAGTGCGCGGGCCATGACATCACTATGATCAACCCGGACGCCCCCGATCTGGCCCGCTCCGAGGCGCTGGCACAGCATGCACGCGTATCAGGACGCTTGCATTTCAGCCCCCACGGCGATGCCACTTCCCTGCCCTTTCCCGACAACAGCTTTGACTGCGTCACCTGCATCAGCGTCATTGAGCACATATCCGGGTCGGGTGACAAGCAGGCCTTGCGCGAATTTACCCGTGTGGTTCGTCCGGGTGGTGCAATCGTCCTGACGTTTCCGGTCAAGCCGACCCGGGAAGACGAATTCCGCCAGCAGCCCTGTTACACCACCCAACAGCAAGACCCGGATGGACGGGGGTATTTTTTCCAGCGTTTTTACGATGACAAAGACATTCAAAACCTGATTAAAATACCGGCGCTGAAAGAGACCGAGCGACGCTATTTTGTGGAAAGTCCGCCCGGATGGTTCCAGGCTTATGAACTGCAGTGGATCCAAAAAGGGCTGGCAGTCACCGCACGCGACCCCCACTTGATGGCCGACCATTTTAGCGATGTCGGCCCCGTACACCCGCGGGACCGAACCGGTGTCGTCGGGCTCCACCTCACCGTTGAATAAGGACTACAGGGACAACCACATGAGCGATTCCGGGCAGTTTATACCGGTGGCGGATGCCAATCTGGGAGAGCGCGAGCGCCGCTATCTGCTGGAGGCATTCGACTCGGGTCGAATCAGTGGCAGCGGGCCGTTTGTAGACCGGTTCGAAACCGCGTTTGCCAATTTTATCGGGGTGCGCCACGGCGTGGCCTGCGCCAACGGCACCATTGCCATCCACCTGCTTCTGGCGGCCATGGATATCGGCCCCGGAGACGAGGTCATCGTCCCCTCACTGACCTATATTGCAACGGCCAACGCGGTAACCTACTGTGGTGCGACGCCAGTGTTCGCCGACAGTGACCCGGACAGTTGGAACATGTCCGCGACTACCATTGCACCGCTCATTACATCGCGAACCAGGGCCATTGTTGTGGTGCCGCTGTATGGCAATCCGGTCGACATGGACCCGATTATGACGCTTGCACGGAAACACAACCTGCTAGTGGTCGAAGATGCCGCCGAAGCCCACGGTGCCACCTACAAGGGCAAACGCGTCGGCACGCTGGCAGACGCCGCCACTTTTTCGTTCTACGGCAATAAACTGATGACCACCGGTGAGGGTGGCATGGTGGTTACCGACAATAGCGAATTAGCGGAGCGGCTACAGCTCTTGCGAGGGCAAGGGATGGATCCGAAACGACGCTATTGGTTTCCGGTGATCGGCTACAACTACCGGCTCACCAATCTCCAGTGTGCCATCGGGCTGGCCCAGTTGGAACGGCTGGACACATTTATTGAAACCCGCAAACGGCTGGCCCAACAGTACCAGACAGCGCTCGGCGAAATTGACGGCGTTGCCTTTCAGCGGGAACGTGCTCCCGGTGAAAGCGTCTGGTGGATGTTCAGCGCGCTGCTACCCGACGAAGAGAGCCGCGACCGGGTGGCGGACTCACTTGCCGCCGAAGGGGTCGAAACCCGGCCTCTGTTTTTCCCACTCCACACCTTGCCCCCTTATCAGGGGGATGGCGTTCACTGCCCAAACGCCGAAGCATTGGCGGCGGCAGGACTTAACCTGCCCTCCGGACACCACGTTTCAGATCCGGTGATCAAACGAATCCAGCACCTCATCGCGGATACCCTTTCATGAAAATCGTCCTGTGGGCATTCCACGAGGCGGGCTACCGGGCCCTTCGGCAGTTGGCTGCGGCGGGGCACCAATTGCTTGTGGTCGCAGAACACGGGGCACCCTATGTGCCGTCAGTCCCCGAACTGGCCACCGCGTTAGATATCCCGTTGCTGGAGGCTCCAGCACCAGAGCAGATGCGGCGAGAAATCGAGAAATTCGGCCCGGATCTGGGCCTGTCCATGTACTACCCCCGTATCTTGCCGGAACAGGTGATTGCCATTCCGCGACTGGGATCGTTCAATTTCCACCCGTCACTGCTGCCACGCCACAAGGGTTGTTTTTCCGCGCCGTGGGCGATTCTGGAAGGAGATACCGAAACCGGAGTCACTTGCCATAAAATGCTGGCCGCCGTGGACAATGGAGACATCCTGTGCCAGTCGCGCGTATCGATCACCTCCGACGACACTGGTTTTTCGCTCTACTACAAGCTGGCAGACAGCGCTGTCGATCTGCTGAAAAAAGCGCTACGCCAGTTCCACGGCCCGCCACCAGTTCTTACCGCCCAAAAAACTGCTGGAGGCTGTTTTCACAAGCGCGGGGTCCCCTACGACGGCGTGATCAACCCCTGCTGGGATGAGCACCAAATCGACCGTTTTATTCGGGCGATGCATTTCCCCCCATTCGAACCCGCCGTTACGATCGTTAACAGTAAGCGGATACCTGTAACCAACCTGGCGGAATACCAAAGGCTGCTCGCATAGCCCATGAAAGTCGCACTATTTGCACCTAATATCGCCCCGAACTATGGCGGCGTATGGCAGTTTATTCTGTGGGTAATGCGCGAGGTTGGGACCGAGTGTGACTTGTCGTTGGTATCGCCAACGGCACTATTTGATGAAGTCATTGCGAACCAAAGTGGTGCCGACAAGGCACCACACGGTATCCGTTCCGAAGCGTTTCGAGCGCAGGTGTGTGACCGGCTTCAATACCGCCTGTTGGATCGGCAGGGTGCGCTGGCCATGTCGTCCCGCGTCCCCAAACTGGTAAAAAGCACGGCCAACCTGATCCGCAGGAAGGTGTACGGGAAATCGGTCGCCGCGGCGTGGATGCTGGATGAGTTGGCCAGTATCGGTACGGATGTGGCTCATATACCACTCCAGTTTGTCCCCTGTCGTTCACTTGGCAGACAGATGCCCTACGTCATCAATCCACACGACTACCAGCACGAACATTTCCCTGAGAATTTCCCCCGTTCCCAACTGGCGTCCCGACGCCGTATCTGGTACGAGGCACAACGTGGCGCGGCCGCTATCGTGGTCCATTCCCGCCAGACCTATACGGACGCCCTGCATTACTTAAGGGTGCCAGAAGAGCGGGTGTTTTACGCCCCTTACGGGCCGCTTCGCACCTTTCCCGACCCTGACGAGGCGACCTTGGCGCACACCCGCAAGCAGTTTGCATTGCCGGACCGCTTTATTTTTTATCCCGCCCGCGCTTGGCCACACAAAAACCACGAAACGTTGATTGATGCCGCCGCCCTGCTAAAAGAAAAAGGGGTGCATGTCCACATCGTGTTCACCGATATGGATACGCCCTACGGTAAACAGGTATGCGCCAAAGCCGCCGACCTCGGCCTTTCCGATCAGGTGATTGCGACCGGTCGTGCCAGCTCCGAGGAGATGGGCGCACTGTTCTCGCTCTGCACCATGGTGGCTGTACCCTCCCTGTTTGAGCAAAATTCCGGTCCCATGCTGGAGGCCATTCAACTGGGTAAAGCCGTGGTTGTCTCGAATTTTCCCGAGCTCGTTGCATCACTGGACAACGAGCAACTGGTATTCGATGGCCGCTCCCCAAGCGATATGGCACAGGTCATCGATACCCTATGGAGTTCTGACGAACAGCGGGCAGCCGTGGAACAACGACTCCGCTTGCGACGCGATGAAATGAGCTGGAAGCCGTTTCAGGATACCTATCGCAGGGCCTACGCCTTCGCCGCTAGCTAGGCCATAGGCCGAACAACCGGGCCGGATAGAACTTGCCCGCCGACTATCAATGGCGCCGTGTTTTATGCTTGGCGGTGCGATTTATCACCGGTACAGTATGGGCTCCAGGCAATATCCCTCCCCCACAAATTGTGGGCGCTTTAGCCTGTTCAGGCTGAGGTCTGTTTCAAACCCTGTGGTACTAACTACCGGTTAATCGTTGGATCGGGTGCAAACCAATCGGCCTCTATAACACCACAGAGGAACCTCGTTTTGGTTCCATATCTTCGGCCCTAACCAGGCTGACTACCCTCCGGATACCAGTTCCAGGTGCTGGGGTTTCATATGATCCATGGAGCAGTTAACACAGGCCGGGACTATCGAAAAATCTCCCTCCCGATTCATTTCCCGCATGCAATTCGCATACATCCCGTCGTAAACCTCCGATATCGAACCTTCCTTCAGGTTTCCAAGGCGGTTAGCAATCCAGTAGTCCGGGCAGCAGAGACCAACGGTGCCGTCCCAACCGACGATGCAATGTTCGTAATCCAATTTGTCACAGAAGCGCGGATTGATCCGGTCACCATCAATGATGGATAGTCCGTGCTCCTTACCCAGGTTCATTGCCGTTGTGTAGAACACCGATAAGTTATCGTGGCGCCCAAATTCGGCAAAAAAAAAATCATCGGGGCGTTCATCAGGATTCAGATTGGTGGTCATTAACTGGAACCGGACCTGAACATCTGGCGCAAGCTTGAGAAGCTTGTGGATATTAGCAACAATGACATCGTGTTTATCATTGTTTCGGGACAACTGATAGTGCGTTGGATTCAGGGTGTCTATGCATACACGTATTGAGCTGATCCCAGTTTCTCGAATCACCTCAATTTTGTGTTCATCAAGCAAGATTCCATTGGTAGAAATCTAGCCTTTTCGGGAAAATCGACTTTCGCGCCACAGCACCATGCCACGATCAGAATATTTCCACAGCAACGGCTCACCCGAGGTGATGGACCCGGCCTATAAAGTGGCCATTCCGCTGGAAATCACTTAGAATCATGCTCCCATAACTCTAGGCTCATTTGGCCTAACGGGCACATTGTCGGCTCGTGAATGGGACAGAAATTACAGCTAATATGCATCCGCGTGTCCATTCTACGAATAGATTGAACCGGCGCTTTTTTAAGAATGTTGCTAAGTATTTCAATGGGTAGTGCTGGGCCTCACAGTACCATCTGGATAATTTCTGGCTGCATCAGCTTGTCCCAAACCGGGCCAACGCCTAGTGGAGAAGCTTCATCCCCCATTTTTTCTTGATCAACCGATCAGAAAGAGGGGAATTATCGAATAATAATTAACGATTAAGGCCCATAGCCAACATATCCCAGTTATTGCCACAGCAGATGGGCGTAATATGTTACGCCAATTTAGAGTCTACTATCCTGTGGAAGCGCCGCTAATAACGCGATCCGATCTCATTGCGCCGACGCCCGCCGCATCAGGCCCGTGCACGCACACCCACCGGGACAACAGTCATGCAATCGCCGCCATCATCTCTGGCACTTTGATCTTCTTGCCGATATACCGCACGTGCACTTCACCTTCGTCGGCAAACACCCGCACCTCACCCACACCGTCCAGCGCCATCAATATTGACTCAATGTAACCTTCGTCTGCACCAGTATCCAACGGCAGCACCACCTGCCGGTATGGCAAAGGCGAGCGCATCCCCCAGGCGGCGGCCAGCCACACCATACAGACCAGCCCCATGCACATAAACATCAATTTGGGGCCACCGTGCCCGAGCAGGATTCCCCCCAAGGTGCCGCCAGCAGCAGGGCCTAAAAACTGAAAGGTATTGTAAACACCGCTACCGGTCCCCTTGGCTCCAGCAGGGCTGAACTTGGTCACCAGAGACGGCAAAATCGGCTCCAGCATGTTGAAACCGATAAAGAACACCCCCAACCCGATGATCACCCCCCACTTGCTGTCAGCC
>JALWRU010000509.1 GCA_026994095.1 Nitrospira sp.
TTGGCATGTCTTGATTCCCCGGACTACCCGGCCTTCACTGGTCTTTACCGTCTGGGCGCGCTGGCTGGGCGAATCGATCAACGGCCTGCTGCCGGTAGCGCAGGTGGGTGGTGATGTGGTCAAGGCACGGCTGCTCATGCGTCACGGCACCCCCGCCCCCGCCGCCGGGGCCAGTGTGGTGGTGGACCTGACGGTCAGCGTATTGAGTCAGCTTGTTTTTACCCTGATGGGGCTGGGTTTTTTAGTGGCGGTGCTGGGGGGTGGCCCGGTGGCGACCACAGCGGCCTGGGGGGTGGCCATCAGCGGGCTGTTGGTGGGCGGCTTCTTTGTGGTGCAGCGACAGGGCCTGTTTGCGCGGCTGGCTAGGCTGCTGGACCGGGTCGCAGGGGGCAGTCAATGGCTCAATCTGGTGGGTGGGGCCAAGGCGCTGGATATCCATATCGCCGGGTTGTACCAGCAACGGGCTACCATCGGTTGGGCCTTTTTATGGCGTATGGTGGGCTGGCTGGTAGGGGTGGGTGAGGTCTGGCTGGCGCTGCATTTTTTAGGGGTCGATATCAGTTTCGCCGAGGCGTTTTTGCTGGAGAGTCTGGGGCAGGCGATACGGGCGGCGGCGTTTGCAGTACCCGGCGCGTTAGGGGTACAAGAGGGGGGGTACCTTTTATTGGGTGGTCTGTTGGGACTGGGACCGGAGGTTTCGCTGGCGCTGGCATTGAGCAAGCGGGTGCGGGAATTGGCGCTGGGCATCCCCGGTTTACTCCTGTGGCAGTTCCACCGGAGCCGCCGTTTGTGGCGAGACTGGTCGCGCACTCAAAGTGAGACGCAAACCCCGGTAAAACAGGGGGAGGCAGGGCAGCAATGATCGGTGTAATTCTGGCAGCAGGGCGGGGCAGTCGTCTGCAAGGGGGCGACGAGGCTCCTCCCAAATGCTTAATGCAGTTTGGCGGGAAATCGCTGCTGCAACGGCATCTGGATCATCTGGCAACCATCGGTGTGACCGAAGTGCTGCTGGTGATCGGGTATCAGGCCGCACAGATTGAGGCCCATCTGGCGACGCTTAATCACGCAGTAGAGACCCGCCTGAACCCGGACTATACCGACGGCAGCATCGTCAGCCTGTGGCACGCCCGCGACTGGTTGCAGCGTGGTGAGTCGGTCATCGTGATGGATGCGGATGTGCTGTACGACCCGCGTATGTTATCGCGCCTCAAAGACAGCGCCCACCCCAACTGTATGTTGCTGGACCGGGAGGTCGACGACGGCCCGGAGCCGGTGCGCATCTGTATGGAGGATGGCCAGCCGGTGGAGTTCCGTAAACAGGCGCGGGTAGCCTGCGACTATTTTGGTGAATCGGTGGGCTTCTTCCGCCTGTCGGCACCGTTGGCGGCAGTACTGGCCAGTAAAACCGAGCAGTATGTGCAGTACGGGCAGGCTACCGCCCCCCACGAAGAGGCCATCCGTGACCTGCTACTGGAGTCACCCGGTGTGTTTGGGGTGGAGGACGTAACCGGCATTCCCTGGATCGAGATCGACTTTCCCGACGATGTCATCCGCGCCCGTGAGCAGATTCTGCCGCAACTGGAACAGCCGGTGTCTTCGTGAGCGGGCCGCCACTTAGCCGTCCGGCCCGCTTGCGGGCGCTGCTTACCTCACCTGAGTTGGGCTTTTTGATGGAGGCCCACAACGGCCTGTCCGCCTGTATCGCCGAAGAGGCCGGTTTTGCCGGAATCTGGGCCAGCGGGTTGGCGCTATCGGCCCAGTTCGGGGTGCGCGACAGCAACGAAGCCAGCTGGACCCAGTTGCTGGAGATGGTCGAGTTCATGGCCGACCGCACGCGGGTGCCGATCCTGCTGGATGGCGACACCGGTTACGGCAACTTCAACAATATGCGGCGGCTGGTGCATAAGCTGGAGCAGCGCGGCATCGCCGGGGTCTGCATTGAAGACAAGTTATTTCCCAAAACCAACAGCTTTATCAACGGCGACCGGCAGCCGCTGGCGGATGCGGGCGAGTTTTGCGGCAAGATCAAGGCCGCCAAAGACAGTCAGAGCGATACCGATTTCTGTGTAGTGGCGCGGGTAGAGGCGCTCATTGCCGGCTGGGGCATGGACGAGGCGCTGGCCCGTGCCGAGGCGTACCGGGAGGCCGGGGCCGACGCCATCCTGATCCACAGCAAACGGCCACGCCCGGACGAAATTTTAGCCTTTGCCGGGCAGTGGGCAGGCCGTGCGCCGCTGGTGATCGTGCCGACCAAGTACTACAGCACCCCCACCGAGGTGTTTCGGCGGGCGGGTATCAGCACGGTTATTTGGGCCAACCATCAGATTCGCGCCGCCACCGCCGCCATGCAGTCGGTCACCCGCGAGATTTTTGCAGCCGAGAGTGTCGCCAATATTGAGGACCGCATCAGCTCGGTAGATGAGATTTTCCGGCTGCAAGGGGCGGCGGAGCTGGCCGAGGCGGAGGCCCGTTATCTGACCTCCCGCCGTCGCGACAGTAGCGCAGTGGTGCTGGCCGCCAGCCGTGGAGAAGGCCTGGATAGTGTCACCGAAGACCGTCCCAAGGTGATGTTGCCGGTGGCCGGAGTGCCGTTGCTGCGACGACTGGTGGATACCTTCAAACGACAGCAGGTCA
>JALWRU010000510.1 GCA_026994095.1 Nitrospira sp.
GATGCCGCCCCCGGCCCCGGTGATGACCATAAAACCACGGTCGGCAATGCCGCTGGCAAACGCCCGCGCCTGTTGATAGTCGTCCGTTGCCGGGTCGGTACGGGCGGAGCCGAACACCGCAATTTTGGGGATGTGGCGATACTGGGAGAATACCGCCAGCGCCCGTCGCGACTCCTTGAGCGCCTGATAGAACATGCGCATGTCGCGCCGATCGCCACCCACCTCGCTGAGTTGCACGATGCTGTTGACCATGCCGCGAATCAGGTCACCTTCCGGGCCGTTGGCCAACTCCTTGAGTTGCTCCAGCGTGTGGTGCCAGCGCCGGTTCTGCCCCAGACGATGCTCCTGCAGATCGTCACCATACTCGTCCGGGGCATCATTCATAAGCGGCCTAAAACAGCTTGGGTTGTTTGGGTCGGTCAAAGGTCACATTGACCGGATAGTCGCGGGTAAAACAGGCGGTGCAGTAGGTGGATTTGGCCGGTGACGATGCCACCAGCCCTTCGGCAGACAGGTAGCCCAGCGAGTCCGCATCCAGATACTGGCGGATCTCTTCGATCTCTTTGGAAGAGCCGATCAGTTCCTCTCTGGTGGGGGTGTCGATGCCGTAGAAGCAGGGCGACACAATGGGCGGCGAACCGATGCGCATATGCACCTCTCTGGCCCCGGCCCGGCGCACCAGATCGACAATCTTGCGGCTGGTGGTGCCGCGCACGATGGAGTCGTCCACCACCACCACCCGCTTGCCCTCGATCACCTCGCGCACCGGGTTGAGTTTGATCTTCACCCCAAAGTGACGGATGGAGCTTTGCGGCTCAATAAAGGTACGGCCCACATAGTGATTGCGGATCAGCCCCAATTCGTAGGGCACCCCCAGCCCTTCGGCGTAACCCATAGCGGTGGCCACGCCGGAGTCGGGTACCGGAATGACGATGTCCGCGTCGGCGGGCTGTTCCTTGGCCAACTGGCGGCCCTGATTTTTGCGCACAGTCCAGACCGTATGGCCGTTGATGACCGAATCCACCCGCGCAAAATAGACGTACTCAAATACACAGAAGGCACCCGGATCGATACCAAACGGGCTGCACGACGTTAACCCGTCCGGGCCGATGGTGACCATCTCGCCGGGGGCCACGTCACGCACATACTCGGCACCGATCAGATCAAACGCGCAGGTCTCGGAGGCCACCGCCCAACCGTCACCCAGTTTGCCGATGGACAGGGGCCGGAAGCCGTGGGGGTCACGTACCGCGATGAGACCCTCTTCGCTCATGAACACCAGCGAAAAGCCACCCTTCACCTGTACCAGCGCGTCGATCACCCGACGGGCAAGCGACTCCTCGCGGGAGCGCGACACCAGATGCATGACCACTTCACTGTCCATAGTGGACTGGAAGATCGCGCCTTCATCTTGCAAATTCTGGCGCAATTCGTCGGCGTTGGTCAGGTTGCCGTTGTGGCTCATGGCCAGGGTGCTGCGACCGACCCGCGCCACCAGCGGCTGCACGTTACGCAGGCCACCACCACCGGCGGTGGAGTACCGGTTGTGACCCACGGCACAGTTGCCTTTGAGGCCGTCCAGCCGCTGCTGGTTGAAGATATCGGGCACCAGCCCCGGCTGCCGTTCGGCGTAAAACTCATCGCCGTCGTAGGAGACAATACCCGCCCCCTCCTGCCCCCGGTGTTGCAGGGCGTACAGCCCTAGATAGACCAGGTTGGAGGCGTCGGGATTGTTGTAAATACCCATGACACCGCACTCTTCCTGCGGTTTGTCCCGGCGCAGTTCGGCCAGATCGAAGGTGGCCGACAGGGTCGGATCGACCGCCCCCAGCGGGGTTCGGCCACAGGCACATCGCGGTAGTAGTGGCAATCGGCTCACGACGGCGCTCCCTCTTGTGGTTCATGCACATCGCCGGTACCGGCCGCCATACGGTCGGGAATGGTGTCTTCATGGGCGCGGCGCAGGGTCTCCAGCGGCAGATCGATAGTCAGCTTGCGGTCCACCCCGATCTGCACACGGGGAGCGCCATCGACCGCCTGTTTGACCCAGCCGATCACCTCAAACGGTACGTCACATTCATTGAGCGTGGTCTCCAGCACGTCCCGGTTGACCGGGGCCACGGTCAGCACGAAGCGCGACTGGCTTTCGCCAAACAGCAGCCCGTCCACCCGCATATGGTCAGACGACAGCCCCACCTGCACCCCCATGTTGTTGGCCAGCGCCGACTCCACCAACGCCACCGCCAGACCGCCCTCGGCGGTATCGTGGCAGCTTTTCACGCAGCCGGTGTCCATGAGCCGTAACACCGCGTCGTTGATGGTGCGGGCCTTGGCCAGATCGAGCTGCGGCGGGATGCCCTGATCCCGTGCGTGCCACAGGGCCAGATATTCCGAGCCGCCAATGTCTTCCTGATTGCTGCCGATCACCACCACCAGATCGCCCTCGTCCTTGAAGCCCAGCCCCATCGGGGTGCGCCCCTCCGGGATCAGGCCGACGATGCCGATAGTCGGGGTGGGATAGATGCCCATGCCCAGGGTCTCGTTGTAGAGCGATACGTTGCCGCTCACCACCGGGGTGTCGAGGGCTTTACAGGCGTCGCCGATGCCCTCAATGGCCATGGCGAACTGCCACA